>JAYNJW010000013.1:0-43113 GCA_038110535.1 Opitutia bacterium
GCATTAAGTTGTTCAAGTCGTCCCACAAAAATCATAACCTCTCCACCCTCAGGAATGGCCGATTTGACCAATTTTCCAAGAGCCCTGCCCGCCTTGTAATTATTGGTTCCGATGTAAACCAAACGATCGCTTTTGGGTGCATCCGCATCCTGGGTGATCAAAATGGTGTTTTGTCCAACCTCATTAAGAAAGGGGGTTTGGTTATCCGCATCAATCGGGCTTACCGCTATTCCATCGACCCCTTTAGCCAGCAATGCTTCCATCATGCGTTTTTGGTCCACCACTCCTTTGGGAGGCATGAGAACTTCACAATCCACCCCAAATTCTTTTTCAGCTATCCGAACACCAGCGGCACAAAGATCCCAAAAGGGATCAATTCCATTGGTAACATAGGCAAAAGAAGGTTTGTCCGATTGAGAAGAAGGTCCTTCGCCACCACATCCAGGAAAAAACAATAGGCTAAGGGTGAGAAAAGCACAGGTTAGGGCATACTTTGTTTTCATAATCAATTTATAAAGAACGATGCTTAGAAGACGGTCAAGGGCTACCAAGGCGTGTGCCCACCATTTATACAAAGGGTCTGGCCAGTGACAAAAGATGATTCTTCGGAAGCAAAGTAATTTACCGCTTTTCCAACATCTTTGGGAGTCCCCCAACGGCCCATGGGTATGGTTTTCAAGTAAGCATCCTTGTCCTCCTGCGGATCATTGGCATGTCGTTCAGTCGGAATCCATCCTGGAGCAACCGTATTTACTGTAATTCCAGATGAGGCAAGTTCTACGGCAAGGCTACGACTCCATCCTATCTGTCCTCCCTTAGCCGCTACATAGGCTGTAAAATTAGGAACTGAAGCATGGTAAACCTCACTGGTAATATTTATTATTCTTCCCCATCCACGTTGTTTCATTCCGGGCAGTGCAGCTTGGGCAAGCAGGAATGGGCTAAGCACAAAAAACTCGTACATTTCGCGGTAAAAATCAGCATCGTACTGCTCAATTGGTTTCTGGGGTTGAGGACCTGTGGCATTGGGAACAAGTATATCAACGGATCCAAATTTCTCTTCCACTGCCTGCACCATCGAACTAACCTGTTCCTTATCAGTAACATCCGCACGCACCACCATTACATGAGCTCCTTTATCTAGGAGTGCCTCGCGAGCTTTTTCCGCAACCTCGCGGTTTCCATGGTAATTCATGGCAATTTTGGCACCTGCCTCAGCCAAACTCTCAGCAATTCCAAACCCAAGACCTCGGCTACTACCCGTAATTAGAGCCACCCGGTTAGTTAATGAAAAACTCATAAGTCTATGCTTTAGAGCTGATTATTTGATATATCAAACCTATATTATATATCAATATTTGCCCAGATTATATCGATTTATGACCTTTGATTATCCGAGGTATGGAGAGGCCGGAATACCTCTCAACCCAAGACCATCTATAACAAAAACCTTCCCTGCATCTTCCTCGATAAGGGTTTTATGTTTACCAGTGGTGACAAACAATCGGTCCAAGTTTTTTCCACCAAAAGCACAGGCAGTGGTTTCGATACAGGGAAGCTCTACTTTCTGCAAAAGTTCACCTGATTGGGGATCAAGCCGTAATATGGAACCGCCATGACACATCGCCACCCAGAGCATTCCTTCCTGATCGATAGTCATACCATCAGGTGAACCCTCCTCTTTGAGTTGAGTAAAATTTACCGCAACTTGAGAATCTCCAAGGTTTCCAGTTTCATCATCAAATTCATAGGTGATGATTTTTTGTGTCGGTGTATCAATATAATACATCTCGGTTTTGGAAGCGTTCCAGCAAATACCATTGGAATTCGTCACACCACTAACTTGCAAGGTTAGGTTTCCAGATGTATCAAGTTGGTAGAGGTTAGCATCTCCCACTTTCTTTACGGTGCTAATCGTACCTCCCCAAAAGCGGCCACTTGGATCACACTTACCGTCATTGAAACGATTCTCCGGTCGTTTATTTGCCTCTGGATCGGCCAGATTTGTTTTCTGATTATTCGAAGGGTCGAATCGATAGATGCCTGAATCTCCGGCGCATAGGAGGTCGTCCGTCTGGGTAGGAACAACGGTGCCTATCCTCTCCCCTATTTCCCAAAATTCCTCCTTTTGAGTTTCTGGATTCAAGCAGATTAAGCAGTGCCCCTCGATGTCGACATAGAACAAATGATCTTTCCAATAAATGGGCCCTTCGCCCCACTTGGATGATCGGGTTCCAACAGAGCATATTTATAAATCATTCAAAAAAACAAAAAACGAGAAAACTTATATATATCTTTTAAAAATCTATATCGCAAACTGGAGAAAGTGGAGACTATTTTTTGCTCAATTCGTATGAATCTTTGCTATCCTTAATGATCCATCCGGCCTGCTGAACTTTATCCCGGAAAAAATCAGCTGTGGCCCAGTCTTTCGACTGTTTTGCCTGCCAACGCTCTTTTGCCCAAGAAATGATCTCCTCAGGAACTTCTTCCCGTTCTTCTTGCTTGATATTAAAACCAAACAAATCTACGACTGCACGAAATCCACGATGTAGTAATTCTTTAGCCTCCTTATCCTGCTCAAACTGTCCTTTACCCCAAGCGTCCGAAAGTTCCCGAATCAATGCAAATAATTTGCCCAGGGCATCGGCTGTATTTAGGTCATTCAAAATAGCATCTTGTACGGGTTGAAAAGGTCCAAAGCTAGACCCAAGTTCACTGCCGTTGATCACATTTTCGAATTCTATGCGCAAAGCAAAATCAGAAATTTTCTTCAACGCTTTACCAGCAGCCTTGAGCGACTCGAAGGTAAAGTTGAGTGGTTGCCGGTAACTACCAGACAAGAGCACATACCTCACTTCCTCAGCAGTATGTCCCCGCTGTCGAATGTCCTCTAGGGTATAGAGATTGCCGAGGGATTTGCTCATTTTTGTTCCCTCTACCATAAGGTGGGCAATATGAAACCAATGCCTCGCAAAGGATTTACATGTTACCGACTCGACTTGGGCAATTTCATTTTCATGATGAGGAAAAACCAAGTCCACCCCCCCCGAGTGTAAATCAAAACTCTCGCCTAAATGCTTTAAACAAATGGCACTGCATTCGATATGCCAGCCCGGCCTCCCTTCACCCCAGGGCGATTCCCAATAGTTTTCGCCATCCTCAGACCGGCGTGCTTTCCACAAGGCAAAATCTGCCGCCGAATCCCGGTCATATTCGTCCGAGGTTTCACGTTCGGTAAGGGAGGTGGTTATTTGACGATCTGCCAACCTAGAAAGAGCTCCATATTGCTGGAAAGCTTCGACTTTGAAATACACAGATCCGTCTGGTCCCTGATACGCTTTCCCTGCATTGATTAAACGTGCAATCAATTCAATTTGCTCAGGTACATGACCGACCGCCGATGGCTGAATATGGGGGGTTAGCAAATTAAGAGCCTTACAATCCTCATTAAAATATTTTGTCCAACGTCCAGTAAATTCATGAAGGCTCACTTCTTGTGCCTGAGATTCACGGATTGTCTTATCATCCACATCTGTGAGGTTACGGACGTGGTAGGTATTCATACCACTCGTTTCAAGGGCCCGGCGAAAGACATCCTGCAAAACAAAGGTCCTGAAATTACCCACATGAGCTGGTCCATAAACCGTTGGACCACAGCAGTAAAAACGGACAGACTTATCGTCCATCGCGAAAACATCCCGCACATCGCGGGTCATGGTATCATACAATCGCAGAGCCATTAGTATGCTCTCAAATTATGCTTCTGAGATTTGGATCGGTTTGATATCCCACTTTGGGTTTTGCCCAAGAAAACGACAAGGATTGTTGTGAAAAATTTCCACAGCCTCTTGCAAACTATGACCACGTTTACGGAAATCCACTACACATTCCTGCAATGTAAAAGGATCACTCGGGCCCCAGTCAGCCGATGAATTGACCAATAATCGCTCAGTTGAATATTTTTCCAAAATATCGACAGCCCGGCGTGGACTACACTTCGTTACAGGATAGAGAGTCATACCGGCCCAATAGCCCGCATCCAAGACCCAATCGATGGTTTGTTCTTCAACATGATCAATCCAAATTTTATCTGGGTTCACATCCATACCAGCCAATACCTCAAGTACGGTTTTTGTACCATGTGCCTTGTCCGATAAATGTGGAGTATGAATCAAGACCAATTGATCATGCTTCATGGCCAGATCAACATGAGCTTCCAATCCGGCAATCTCATTGGGAGTCGATTTGTGCAATCCAGTCTCGCCAACGCCGAGGCAATTTGGTTTGTCAAGAAATTCGGGCATTTGACTGAGCACTTCATTGGTCAGCTCAACATTTTCAGCCTCCTTGGGGTTAACGGCTACCCAACAAAAATGACGGATTCCAAATTCGGCTGCCCGCGTAGGCTCAAATTCTGAAATTTGGGCAAAGTAATCAATAAAAGTTTCTGGATGCCTGCGGTCAAAGCCTGCCCAAAAAGCGGGTTCACAAACCGCGACTACCCCAGACATTGCCATCCGCTCGTAATCCTGAGCAGTTCGGGCAATTGCATGATAATGAGGTTGTATAATTTGCATAGGAATGAGCCCGCAGTTAAGAAATTTTGGAAAAATGCTCTAGGAGTAACTCGGTACGGTTGGGTTGAGGATGATCGGGCTTGGCAAGCATCTTCATTGCGTCTCTCAGGATAGTAAGCCTGCTCTCATCATCAGCCGGCAGACCCGACCGCTTGACAGATTCATCATAACGATCGAGAAGGGCCGCGACTTCAAGCAAGTCACGACGAGCTTCCAAATAATATGTGTCTAGGGTTTGCTTGGGGGATAACATGGGGGGATTGAATTAAAAAAGGAAGAAGATTTTATGCGGATGGTATCAGGGAAGAGTGATGGTGCAGAATTTTAGGATTTTCTTGTTCATCCACTAAAAAAGAATATCTCGCGGGAAATTGTTGGCGTTGCTCTGCCTCACCATGAAAAAAAGAATAGGTGCCAGTGTATAGGAATATTTGATCACCTACTTCCTGCCTACGTGAACCATGTTCATCGAAAGATACACCTGCCCCTGGGCGGGAAGTAAATCCTTCGAAGTAAGCCCGTATGCTTGACTCATCATCCACTGGCTCTTTGGCAAATGTAGCGAGTAGCCGTGCATCAGTAGCATAGAGAGAACACACACCGTCCACATTGCCAGAATTTACAAATTCATTCCAAATCTCTGGTAAATTTTTCATATAATTAAAAGCTTTTCGATCCTACAAAAATGCCTACATTCGCACAACATCTTAAAGAAAATTAAAGCAAAATTTTGTTCCCTACCTCAATTCACTTTCCCATTCCTCCGCCTTGAAGCCCTGTAAAACAAGCCCGGATCCGACCAAGACCGGTCGCTTAATCAAGTTGCCCTGGCTTCGTAAAATTTCAATTGCTTGAGAAAGTGACCAATTCGGTAGGGAATCCTTTATCTTGGGGTCCCGATAATCCTTGCTTGATGTATTGAACAATTTTTTTACCATGCCCTGATTTCGCTCAACTAATTGTTGTAGCTCTTTGATGGAGGGAGGTTGTTCACGAATGGGGATTCTTTCAAAATTAATTCCGCGGAACTCCAACCACTTGCGGGCTTTTACACAAGTTGAGCACTTTTCGTATTCGTAAAATTTAAATTTCATTGGTTTATGAGAGTTTGGTTTATAGAATTCTTTTCTTTTCAAAAACAAAGCCTTTTTACAATCTTGATGAAGTCAATGCTCCTCCGGTCCAGAAATCTCCTGCTTGTGAGTTTTACCCTTACATCCTGCACACCCTCCGATAATTCCGACATCCCTCGATCTCCACCAACTGAATCTTCCATGCAAGTTTTGCAAAAGACCCTCGATAACGGTTTAACTGTTTACCTTAGTCCCAACTCTGAAGAGCCACGCTTCTATGCTGAAATTGTAACCCGGGCAGGGAGTAAACATGATCCGGCAAGTAACACCGGGCTGGCCCATTATCTAGAACACCTGCTCTTTAAAGGGACTCAAGCATTTGGTACCCAGAACTATTCATCCGAAAAACAAATCCTTGATGAAATTAGTGAACTTTATGAAAAACGAGGTGCGGAAAAGAATGAGTCAAAAAGAGCCGAAATTTATGAGGAAATAAATCGCCTATCCACCGAGGCTGCTAAACTTGCCATCCCCAATGAAATGGACCGCGTTTACAGTGATATGGGTGCCAAAGGATTAAACGCACATACTTGGCATGAAGAAACTGTCTACAAAGTAGATTTACCCGCCAACCGACTGGAACAATGGGCCAAGATTGAGAGCGAAAGGTTTGCCCGTCCCGTTTTCCGCCTCTTTCACACTGAGCTTGAAACGGTTTATGAGGAAAAAAACCGTGCCATCGATAATAAACACCGGCTCATTTACCGGGCGGTCAATAATTTGCTCTTCAAGGTGCACCCGTATGGTCAGCAATCCACCCTTGGAACAGTGGAACATCTCAAGAACCCCTCTATCTATGCCATCGAGAAATTTTATAACCAACACTATGTGCCAGAAAATATGGCACTCTGTATTTCGGGAGACCTGCAACCCAAAGAAACCTTTGCAACCATCGAAAAATATTTCTCTTCCTGGACGAGCAAGACCCCGTTAAGGAGCGAACCGAAATGGGAAGAAAAACCACTAAACGGCCGAGAATTTGTTCAGGTTGAATACCTGGGGGAAGAACAGGTAGTTCTTGCCTTTCGCACCGCTCCCAGACACCACCCCGATTACGCGGCCCTGCGTTTGGTCGATATGATTCTCGATAATTCGGTCGCAGGCTTAATTAATCTCGATTTGGTAGAGAAACAAAAGGTTCGTGCAGCCGGTTGCTACCCACAAAACTTGAACGATTATGGAGCTCACTATCTTTTTGGGATTCCCAAGGATGGACAAAGCTTAGAGGAGGTGGAAAGTCTACTCCTTGCACAAATTGAACACATCAAACAGGGTGATTTTGAAGATTGGATTCTTGAGGCTGTCATCAATGATTTTAAGAAACGGCAGAAAGAAAACTATGAAAGTAATGATAAGCGAGTCGAATTATTGAGAGATACTTTTCTGGCCTTTGTCGACTGGGAGGTTACTTGTAATGAGATATCCGATTTAGAAAGGGTGAGCAAAGCAGACATCATCCGTACCGCCCAAAAATATTATGGCTCCGACTATGTGGTCGGATTTCGAGTGGATGCACAGCATGATTTGCCCTCCATTGAAAAGCCACCGATCGATCCACTAGCAATCGATCCGGATAAAGAATCTTCCTTTATGCAGCAGGTTGAACAGATGCCCTACAGTCAACTGAAGCCTAAATTCTTGCAAAGCGGAACGGACTTTACGGTACATTCGGTTGCCCCGACGGTTCGCCTGATCCATGCCTTCAATCCCCTCAATGACTTGTTTAATTTAGAGGTCAGGATGGAGATGGGGTTTGATCACCAACCCATGCTCTCCTACGCCAAGAGAATGCTTGATCGTGCCGGGGCAGGCAATCTTAACTCGGAAGATCTTAAAATTGAATGGTACAAACTCGGAACGGATTTTGCCTTTGGGGTGCAGGAACACTTTTCCAATTTTTCAATCAATGGACTGGATGAAAACTTTGCTCCCTCAATCGAATTGGCTCAGGAACATTTGCTCAAGCCCAAATCGACTGATGCTATTTGGGGCTTAACCAAAAAGATAATCCATGCCGAGAGGGATGATGAACTAAAAGATCCCAATGCACTTATTCATGCCTTGGCCCATTTCCACCGCTACGGAGAAAATTCCCGTTACTTAAAAAGGGCATCTGATCATGAATTAAATGCGTCCAAGGTTGTAGGCCTAACAAAAATTATCGAACAAGCAGTTAGTGCACCTCGTACAATTCTTTATTTTGGCCCTCAATCTCCAGAGGATGTATTATCTGTAATCAAGCATACCTTCCTCGCCTCCGAGCCGACATTTCAACTCAATCCTGTATCGCCTGACCGCTCAGTCAATCCTCCCCAAAATCAGGTATTCTTCTTGCACAAAGAAATGGCTCAGGCCCAGGTAAGACTGGAATTTTCATCCGGATTACTCGATGAATCTATCATTCCATCCGTCCAATTATTTAACGAATACTTCGGGGGAGGTATGGCTGGACTGGTCTTTCAGGAATTACGCGAAGCTAGGGCATTAGCCTACTCTGCATGGGCTCGCTTTTTCACACCATCACGACCCAACGAAGAAAATGTACTGGTCGGATCGATCGGATGCCAGGCGGATAAGACCTTGGATGCCGTAGACGCCTTTCTTGGTCTATTGAAACAAATGCCCTTGAATGAGAATCGTTGGTCATCTGCCCACTCTTCTCTCTTGAGCAACTACCGAACCAATCCCCTTACCTCCCGGGCGATACCGCGCTTTGTTTATGATGTGGATGCACTGGGACTGAAAATGGACCCGCGAGAAGACCGGTTTGAAAAACTGACCCGTGCTACCCTTAAAAGCTTGGGCGACTTCTACACATCCAAAATCCAGCCAAGACCGATTCTCTTTTCCATTGTTGGTGATTCAGAAAAAATTGATATGCAGGCACTCGAAAAGCTTGGACAAGTAAACTCGGTACAAGCCATCTCTCTGTTCCGGAGATAAGCTCTTTTATTGTGCGCCTCTGGGACTGTCAGGGATTTTGCCATCCGCAGGAGGAAACAAAGCGGTGCTTTTATCGATGGATGCCGGCTCACCAGTAAGGGAAGCGGAAGCCCTTCCATCGGGATGTTCAGAATGATTAATTTCCGGAAGATGAAGTACCTTCCGAAAAAAATTAAAAACTTTGGCACATTCGATCTTTTTTTGATCTTGGTTGTTTAATTTGAGTACTAATTTCTCCGACTTACCAGATGCCAATTCAGTCATCAGGCAGTTGCAACTCGGTTGATTACCTGCTCCAGTTGAATACTCAGTCACATCGATCATTCCCATGGGGTGACTTATATTTTCCTGATCGATTACTTCCATTCGCAAGGACACGCGGTTTTTTTCAAAGTTAAACATACGCAGGCTATTGACCCTTCGGGTATTGTCATTTTTAAGAATCGTTTCCATACCTGCACGTAAGGAATTGATGATATCAACTGCTCTGTTCATGGGGTTTTTCTATCATCCTAATTGTTGCCGGTCTAGCAATCGAATTTTCGGATTAATATCTTCATATGATTAAACGGATCAGCCAGTGCTTCGAAATGGGACAATCCGTTTTCCAGTTCAAAAATCAGTTAAATCCTGCGAAGACAATCGTCCACCCAATGCTGAAAGTTTGCCCAAATTAGACTTTAACAAGTTTTCTTGAACAAACATAGTATGTGAAGATGTAATAGCTGGATAAGTTGCGATGCCTCAAAAAAACAAAGAACAAACCGCAGATCTCTTTGAATACAAAATCTTATTTAAAGTAGATGAGCAGGCAACCTTTGCACATAGACATTACTTGGCTCATAATGCCCGGGATGCTCTTGGTATGTTTGCTTACTCGATGCTAAAATCTCTATTCGATCGCAAGACTTTTGTAAAACAGGAGTTCATTATCGCTAGGGAATTTGTCAAATTGTATGATCAATCGCTCCAGTCTCCTAAATTTCAATTGGCGGAAAAGAAAGATTTCACCAAGCTCAAGAAACAACCTAAGTATCCACGAGGTTCCAATCAAAAGACTTTAGATTCCATTAACAAAATCGTTGAGGAAATGAATCGGCGCATCGAACTTATTAAGTTCATGGAGTATAATCGATGGGCCAACCGTTGGTACACATTACGCTTACCCCTCGAGGAAATAACTCCCGAATAAGAATCTTTTTGTACCCAGAAAAGGAATACTTCAGTACAACAAACCTGCTGGTTCAACTAGTAAAGGATATCACGAGAGGTTTTTTCGCACAAATGCTAGACTGTTACAAAGAAAAATAATCCTTTTCTTACCTTTGTTCAAATGTACTCTTTCCTCATTGCCCTATGAAAAAAAAGAAAGAACATGAACCTGACCTTATTCAATTTAAGATAGAATGTTCCTTCAACGAAGATTTGCCTTTAGAAAAATTTTTTATGGCACACAACCGCGAGGAAGCATTGGCCCAACTGGCTTATTCATTCATAAAACAACTACCTTTTAAAAGTATTGATGAGGAGCAAAGGGATTGCTTTATCAAAGCCTTCGTAGATCCCACCAAACCTTTTTTAACAAAACCCAAGCTTGCGCCAGTGCCTGAACCTATTCCGGATATGGATTTTCCGGAACCTGAACCGGAATCCATTGAGGTCAAAACTGAAAAGGAAGAAAATGGGGAAGAAGAAGAACCCCTGGTCTCCTCACCTCCAGATGAAACACCCGATCCAACAGTTGAACTTCAGCCAAAACCGGATCCAGCTGCTGAGCACCTTGCAAAACAGCAAAAGCGACTTGCGGAAATTGAAGAAATCGAAAAACACAACCAATTGCTTTGGGAAAATTACGAAAAATTGATCGATCATACCAACCAAATGATTGCCTGGTTTACTCCACGCTTACAAATCTTGGTTTTTGAGGAATATAACCGCTGGTCTGACTCATGGAATCCAATTGATTATCCACTTTTACCGGATCAGGATGAGGATACCCAGGCACTGGAGGATGAACATATCACACCAAACAGCGGTGGTTGATCGTTGACGAAACCAAGCACCTTCTATACTACTATTCAGCTTACTCTGCGGGTCGGTAGCTCAATCGGTAGAGCAGTGGCCTTTTAAGCCATTGGTTCCGGGTTCGAGTCCCGGCCGGCCTACCAAAACGGTTTCTGAAAGCCCCATTCTGCAAAGAGTTTTTTCTGTCCTGCACACCTAAAGTTGAAAGAGAATGGTCTTGATCTCAGCCCAATTGATTTTTCCAGTTGGAAGGATTGGAATTTCTTGAACTGGTAAAAGTTTTCTTGGTATCCAAAGGTTTGGAATGCCTCTCTTGCTCAAACCATTCTTGATATGGTCAAGGTCCAATTCGATCGAGCTAAGCAGTACCAATCTCTCTCCCTTCTGCTCATCGGGAAGAGAGGTTACGACCAGGGAAGGCTCTTCGGACGGGCACAAACCCAAAAGGTCCATAATCTCATCTTCCACTCGAGCGTGAGGAACCATCTCACCTCCTATTTTAGAAAACCTCGAACTTCTTCCCTCGATCCAAAGAAATCCTTCGTCATCAAGCTTGCCCAAGTCGCCAGTTTTAAACCAGCCATTCTCGCTCAATACTTTCTCTGATCTTTGCGGGTCATTCCAATAACCCGCAAATATATTTGGCCCACGAAAACAAAGCATTCCCCCCTCCGATAAAGGAGTCTCCTGCCCGCTTTCCGGGTCAAGCGTACAACACTCCACGCCTGACAACAAACGACCTACCGAACCACATTTCTTGCCACGACCAGGCAAATTAAAAGACAGCGCAGGTGATGTCTCAGTTAAGCCGTACCCTTCCAAATACTGACAACCCACCTCTTTCTCCCAGCGTTCCCGAAACAATTGGGGACTTTTTTCGGCCCCAGCAACAACATATCGAACACTGTCAAGCTGCCCCTGTTTCGATTTTTTCAAATATCCCCGTAGAAAAGTAGGAGTTCCCAATAGAATTTGTACTTTTTGTTCAGCAATGATCCTAAGGTTTAACTTGTGGTCAAGGGGGGATGGAGCCGTTGCCAGGGGTAAGCCGCGAAGCGTTGAAAAAAGCATCCCCACAGTAAAGCCAAAGCTGTGAAAAAGCGGTAGATTAAGCAATACTTTGGGTTGCTTTTTAAATAATTCCAAACCATACAACTGATTACAATTGGCTAATAAATTTCTATGTGACAAGGGGACTCCTTTGGGCTTACCCGAACTACCACTGGTATAGAGCAGTGCGGACACCTCATCCCCTCCTGTCCTAGGTATTCGATAATCAGAAGCGGTCCAATCCGGAAATATCCAAGCCCGGAGTAAGGTCATACAAACGATTCTCTTTTGTGCCGATTGCATATGCAAAAATTCATCAACCATCAATTTTTGCTCAGGCCAGGGAAAATCAGGAAACTTTTTCACCATGCCAGATGCTGTTAAAACGAATTCGATATGGGCATCTTCTAAGATTTCACAGTTGATTGAATGACCCAGAGTGAAGTTCAAATTCACCGGGACCCTCCCGCTAAATAAAACCGCAAAGTTTGCCACAAAGCCAGCAAGACCAGGAGGCAGGACGATTCCAACCCGGGATCCCTTACTAGCTTCCCTCAGTTGCTTAGAAAAAAGTAATGACAAGGCGAGTACCACACCTCTGGAAAGTTCTTTCTTGGGGTTTATTCCATAATCGCTAAGAAAGGATTTAAATGGGGATTTTCGCAGGGAATCAAAAATTTCCTTCCCCAAATTGCTCGACAAATTAAATCCCATGAATCCTCAAATTCGCACATTTGTTTGCCGTTGCCAACCATCGATAGCGTGGCATTATCGGATTCCACAACAAGAATTCTCTCTTTCCTCTTTTGTTCATTAACTGTGCCCCTACTAATTTTCGTTTTCTTGACCACTCATGAACAAACAAAATGTTTTGATTTACGACACTACCTTGCGAGATGGATCGCAGGCTGAAGGCGTTTCCTTTACAGTTGCTTCCAAGCTCCGGGTCGCTCAAAAGCTTGACCAATTTGGGGTGGACTACATTGAGGGGGGATGGCCAGGGAGTAACCCTCGAGATATGGCCTTTTTTGAACAGGCCACTGAACTCAATCTCACTCATGCAAAGATTGCCGCTTTCGGTTCCACTCGTCGGGCAAATACCCCAGTTGAGCAAGATGCCCAAGTAAAACTCCTACTCGATGCCCAGACTCCTGTGGTTACCATTTTTGGGAAATCTTGGCTCCTGCATGTCACCGATGTTCTCCGTACCACTCCTGAAGAAAACCTACAAATGATTGAAGATACGGTCAGATATCTCAAGGAGCAGGGAAAGGAAGTGGTCTATGATGCCGAGCATTTTTTTGACGGGTTTGTGGACAACCAAGAGTATGCCCTTTCTACTTTGGAAGCCGCAGAACGAGGCGGAGCAGATTTTCTTACCCTATGCGAAACCAATGGCGGCAAGTTAGTTACCCCCTTTCAAGAGATTTGCGGCAAAGTGGTTACTCATTTTCCCAATTCAAAAATTGGTGTCCACTGTCATAATGATGCAGGGGTTGGAGTCGCGGTTAGTCTCGCTGGGGTTGAAGCTGGAGCCGTCATGGTCCAAGGCACCATGAATGGATATGGCGAACGAAATGGTAATGCCAACCTCACTACCATCATTCCTAATCTTGAATTAAAGATGGAGTGCTCAACCAATAGTGGTAAAAATCTGTCCAAACTCCGGGACCTGTCTCTTTTTATCGACGACTCAACTAACCTACGACCTGACATCCGTGCCCCCTATGTAGGGGCTGCATCCTTTGCCCATAAAGGGGGTGTCCACGCCGATGCCGCGTCCAAATCGACACGGAGTTACGAACACATCGATCCGGCAACGGTAGGCAACCGTACCCGCGTCCTAGTTTCTGATATGTCCGGCCGGAGCAGCATCATGCTCAAAGCCAAAGAGATGGGCATGGATGTGGATGGCCGATCGCCCGAAATGAAATCCTTTCTCGAGGAATTAAAATCTTTGGAGTTCAAAGGGTATGAGTTTGAATCCGCTGATGCTTCCTTTGACCTGTTACTCCGGAGGTTTCTCCGTGGCGAAGATCTTGCCTTCGAGGTTTTACGATACCATGTCGGTGTCGAGGGTATTAGCCATGAGGATGGGGTCACATCTGAAGCCACCGTGAAACTACGGATTAAGGGAGAGACTCATCATGTTGTAGCAGAGGGTAACGGGCCCGTTTCCGCTTTGGATCATGCCTTGAGAAAAGCATTGGTCAAAGACTTCCCTTATATTTCCCAAGTTACTCTGGTAGATTTTAAAGTTCGTATTTTGGAAAGTAATCAGGGCACTAACGCTATTACCCGAGTCCATGTGGAGTCCTCTGATGGACATTCCACCTGGGGAACAGTTGGAGTGAGCGACAATGTAATCAACGCCAGTTGGGAAGCCTTAGTAGATTCCGTGACTTATAAAATCTTGCTGGAGACGGAGTCCCAGAAATAAGTTTTTACTCTTGGTCCCAGTGGTCGCCAGACAGATTCCGCTGTCTTGGTAAAACCAATTTCAACCGGTATTCCCAAACTTGCTGCGAGATGCCCGGGGCCGGAATCGTTACCCATAAATTTGTCGGCCCGCGTTACCAGCTGATGGCAAAGGTCGAAGATCGTCAGTGGTTGCATGATGGAAATTCTTGAATCTTTACTTATCGGTGAAGATTTAATCTTTGGTAACCATTCTTGATCTGCTTCCCCAAAAGAAAAAATTACATTTTTAGACCTATCCCGATCCAGCCATTGATGGGCATGGTCGATAAAGTGCTCGATGGGCAAATTTTTATCCACTCCTCCACTGCCTGGATGAATCCATAAAGTATTTTCACCTCCCTTCCAAAAGTCACCAAGTATTGGTATATTTAAGAATTCTTCCGAAATTCCCCAGCCCATTTTTTCAGATACTTGGATGACGAAATGTTTTCCCCAAGAAGGTCTTGGATTGATCTGATGAACGGCAACGGCACCTGCCTCGATCATTTCTTTGGCCCATTGGGAATCCGTCCAAAAACTAACCGCAATGCTACCTTCTACACAGGAGGGAGGATTGCCCGAAAGTTCATCCAAATCTTTACCCTCCAGCCAATCCCAGCCCTTCCCTAAAAGTTCCAAGTAACAAGACCGAGCATAGAGGGTCACGGGAAATTGCCGGAGATGAGCAACTCTGAGCAGAGGAAGGGTAAGAATAAAATCCCCAAGTCCCCCACCCCGCAGGAAAACAATCCTTGGTTTCATTTTTGAAAGGGTTGCACCAATTCCGGCACCTGCAGGGATTTGGTTATACAGGCTTTAGTTTTTGTTCGATAAAGCAACGTACCGCCGATGCATCCACCTGCAATGGATATTTTATTAGGGGTTGTTGAATAAGAGCTTCAAGAATAGGAGAAGTTGGTCTTGCCAAACCAGCATCCTCAAAAACTTGGGGAAATTTTGCAGGATGGGCAGTCGCCAAAATAACCGCATGATCATGGGGTGACAAATCTTTGAAAGCACAGGCAGTATGGGGATCAATCAGATAATTATATTCTCTCCAGATTTTTTCTATCATTTCAGGAATTTCTCTGTCGGTGGTCGAGGAACTGGAAAATCCTGAAATGGAAAACTTTTCAAAATCATATCTTCCCTCTTCCCGAAAACTTCTCATCACCTCTTTGACAAGCTCCGTCTTTCCTTCTAGGAAATAGAAAAGTAATCGCTCGAAATTCGATGCCACCTGAATATCCATTGATGGGGCCAAACTTGGAGAGACTTCGCCCAATTGATATTCCCCTGATCCAAATAGCCTGTGCAAAACATCATTCTGGTTGGTGGCTACGCGAAAACCGCCCATCGTAATCCCCATCTTTGTAAGTAACCACCCGGCAAAAACATTGCCAAAATTTCCCGTGGGCACGACGAAAGATGTCTCTTCCCTCTTGGCTGGATCAAGCCTGAGCCATGCGTACAGATAATAAACTGATTGAGCCAGTATTCTGGCTAGGTTGATCGAATTAACCGCAGATAAATTAATGGAATCACGAAAGGAAAGATCGCCAAATAGTTCTTTGACCGTGCGTTGGGCATCATCAAAGGTACCTTCGATCGCCAGGGGGAAAACATTGTCGGCCCCTGTACAGGTCATCTGTCTTTCCTGTAAGGGAGAGACCTTTCCATCCGGATATAAGATGAAGACATGAACCCCTTCTTTGCCGAGTAATCCAGAAATGGCAGCGGCACCGGTATCCCCGGAAGTTGCCCCTAAAACACATAGATCTTGGCCGCTCCTTTTGATCTGTAATTCATACAAATTTCCCAGTAACTGCAGGGCAAAATCTTTAAAAGCCAAAGTAGGCCCATGAAAAAGTTCCAGAACTTGCCAATAAGCATTTAAGCGGACCAGTGGTGCCGTTTCCGGATGAGAGAATCCGGAATAAGCTGAATGAATGGCCTCGTAAAGTTCGTGGTCGGGCAGATCAGTGGCAAAGTTCTGAAAGAATGCATGGCATAGATCTGGGTAGGAAAGCTCAGCCCATTGATCCACTGTTCTGGAAAGATCGGGAAAACTTTCCGGAAGATAAAGCCCCCCATCTGGAGCAAGTCCTTGGGCAACTGCCTCACAGAAGCTTACTGGCTCAGACCCTCCGCGCGTACTTAGGTAGCGCACTTCGAAAAAATTATTTCCCCAGACGGAATGCTTGGTGGGCAACCCGTGTTGCCTCATCACCGTTGTCTGGTTCAACGGCGACTGAAATTTTGATCTCGGAAGTACTAATCATAAGCATATTGATGCCAGCATCCGCCAAGGCATCAAAAAATGTGGCGGCCACTCCGGAATGGGATCTCATCCCAACCCCAACAACCGAGACTTTGATGATATTTGTGCTTTTCCCAAGCTTGCCTCCATTACCATCTGCAAAATGTTCTTTAAGGGCTTTTTCTGCCCGAAACGCATCTTCTGTTGGCACGGTAAAGGAAAGGTTTGCCAGTCCCTGCCGGCCAACATTCTGAATGATCATATCGACCACAACACCAGCTTCCGCCATCACTTTGAAAACTGCGGCTGCTGCTCCAGGACGATCGGGCAGTTCGGTCACGCTTATGCGGACTTGGTTCTTGTCTGTGGCTACGCCGCTTACCAGCATATCCTCCAACGATTTTACTTTCTTTTTTACCATGGTACCGGATTTTTTGGAAAAACTTGATCGGACTTCAAAAGGTATATTGTGCTTCTGAGCAAACTCGACTGCCCGGGTCTGCATGACCTTCGATCCACTACTGGCAAGTTCAAGCATTTCTTCGTAATTAATCTCCTGAATTTTACGGGCATCTGGAACGATGCGGGGGTCAGCAGTATAGACCCCTTCAACATCGGTGTATATTTGACAAGCCTTGGCGCGCAAAGATCCGGCTAAGGCAATTGCACTGAGGTCAGAACCTCCCCGTCCAAAAGTGGTCACATCCCCACTTTCGTTCACTCCCTGAAAACCAGCAACCACCACCACATTGCCCGCTCGCAATTGTTTGCGCAAATCCCCTCCTTTGACTTCGCGAATGCGCGACTTTGCATGCAAACCTTCCGTAACAATCCCAACCTGCCAACCTGTTCTCGAAATCGCAGGCACATCAATCGCATGAAGTGCCATACAAAGCAGGGCAATTGTTTCCTGCTCACCACAGGTCATAAGCATATCAAGCTCACGTTCGGATGGACTTTTTTGAATGGCCTTGGCCCGATCGATTAATTGATTGGTTACTCCAGCACGAGCCGATACAACCACCAATACACCGTGTCCGGAATCAACAGTTGCTTTAACCCGTCGGGCGACCTTTTTTATCCGCTCCACATCAGCGACTGATGTTCCTCCATACTTTTGTACGACCACATTCATATCAGGAAATTCCGTTGGGATCAAACATTCGGAAAAGAACTGGGTCGTCCACCACTCCGGGAAGGTCTTTTAACTGGGCAAGTGCCCGAGCAATTGAATGTTCGTTAGTCTGGTGAGTGGTCAGGATTAAACTGGCAGGTTGATCATTTTCATGTGGTGTCTGAGAAACGGTTGCCAGACTGATTCCCCGATCCGCCAAACACTCCGCCACTTTGGCCAATTGGCCCGGTCTGTCATCCACCGCGAGTCGCAAATAAAAACGACCTTCAATCTCGTCAGCAGAAGCAGGTTGGCATTGTTCCGGAGAAACATGAACTAATTTGGGCAGGGAAGAAATTCCACTTACTCCTTTGACCACATCTACCAAGTCAGAAATTACCGAGCTAGCGGTTGGATCTTGCCCGGCCCCCCGACCGGTGAGAACAACCGTACCCACAACCGAGCCATTTAAACAAACGCCATTGTGCACCCCATCGGTACGGGCAATGGTCTCTTCAATTGGAATCAAGGCTGGATGAACAGCGACGGCAACATGATCGTTGGAAAAATTTCTACGGATCACACCAATTAGCTTAATCCGGCAACCAAGATTTTCAGCCGCTTGTAAATCTTCGTTTGATATCCGGCGGATTCCTTCGACGGTTACTTCACTCAAATTGACCCATATTCCATGAGCCAAATAAGCAAGGATGACGGCCTTGTGTGCTGCGTCTACCCCATCTAGGTCCAAAGCTTCATCTGCTTCCACATAGCCGAGTTGACGGGCATCGTCGAGCACTTCCTCAAAGCTGGCACCTTCTTTTTCCATGCGGGTCAGAATGTAGTTGGAGGTTCCATTGAGAATGCCATAAATAAGAGGAAATTCATTGGAGACCAAACTTTCACGCAATACCTTGATGATCGGAATACCACCGGCCACACTCGCTTCAAAACCATAACCGACTCCTGCCTGCTCGGCCGCATGGAATAACTCATCTCCATGCTCGCAAATCAGGGCCTTATTTGCGGTAACCACGGACTTACCCTGTGCAAAGGCACGCAGGGTCAAGGCTTTTGCTTCTTCCACCCCGCCCATTAATTCACAAATCAAATCAATATTGGGATCATCCACGATAGATGCAGAATCCGTGGTTAGTTGGTCCGGACTAATTTTTACTGGACGCTCCTTGTCCAACGACCGCACCGATGCCCGGACCGGGACAAGCTCAACACCTAAGATTTTTGGCCAGAAAGGAGCATTTTTCTGCAAGTGTTTCCAAGTTCCCTGACCCACGGTACCAAAACCCAGAATACCAACCCGAATCACTTTAGCAGAACTGTTCGTTTCTTTGCTCATTCTTACCTTGTTTAAAATTTAGGCTTTTGCCTGGCCTTTTTTTCAAAACGATTTTCTGTTCCTGCCCGCAAACGGGCCAAGTTTGCACGGTGCCTCCAAATAATCCAACCCATTACGAGGAAGGCGAGCAAGGTTTTACCTAGTCCACCTTCCTCATTCACGGAAAAAACAAGGGCACATACGGGTAAGCTAAGTCCGAATGCAATGGATGCAACTGCCACATATTTGGTAAGATAAAAGGTCAGGACCCAAACAAATAAACCCACCAGCAAACAAGCGGGCATCAGACCAAGCAGTCCGCCCATGGCCGTAGCCACGCCCTTGCCTCCCCGAAAACCAGTAAAGATAGGATAGGTATGCCCGATCACGGCGGCAGGCAAACCCCACAGTCCCAAAGAGGCGTCCCCAGAAAAGGAAAACACGGGCAACTGAAACCACCATACGGCCAATAGTCCTTTACAAAAATCGAGGAAAAAAACCAGATAGCCCATCGGTTTGCCAAGTGTGCGCAATACATTGGTGGCTCCAGGGTTTCCGCTTCCAACTGCAAAAATATCCACCCCAGCACGCTTGGCTATGAGGACGGCCCATGGAATCGACCCAATCAAATATCCAATAATAAGAATGGCTATGGCTTCAATGCTAAGCATGCTAAGGTCAGATCAAGGAATTAAAATTTAAAGTTAAAGTTATTTTTGGCGGGATACCCGAGCTTCCTCAATGTCAGGATCAGCCACTAATTTTTCCAACACCTCGGCACTGGGCTCGCTGTCCAATTCGAGTATGGTAAGAGCACTTGCAGAGCCTTCCGGACGGCTCAGCGACATATTGGCAATATTTACTCCGAACTGTCCAAGGATGGTTCCCACCTTGCCGACAATCCCAGGCTTGTCCAGGTTACGCACCACCAACAAAGTGTCGACCGGACGGGCCTCAATTGCTTCCCCGTCCACCTCAACAATTCTAGGATCTGCGTTCTTGCCAATGATTGTTCCCCGGACTGATTGCTCCTTGCCCTTGGTATCAATTGTACGCACCTCGATTAATTCATTGTAATCGACCGGAGAAGACGACTTGGTGGTCTCCACCTTAATTCCCAACGCTTTAATCTTGTAGGGGGCATTGACATCATTGACTCCCTCATCCCCTGCTATTCCTTTCAACCATCCTTTTTGGACGGCACGGGTCAGGGGGATGGTATCAAATTCTATCATTCCTCCCCAATAAGTAATGTGCAGGGATTGAACGGTTTCTTGCACCGCTTGCCTGGCAAATGCACCAAGGCGCATACATAGTTCCACATAGGGACTGAGGGTTTGCAAATCCTTTGGATCAATCGAAGGCATATTGATGGCATTACGAATCCGGCCTCCCGCTAAAACTTCAGCAATGGCTTCGGCAATTTCAACCCCGACACTTTCCTGAGCTTCTTCAGTGGAGGCTCCCAAATGGGGGGTAAGATTTAAATTTTCAAGGGTACGAAATTCATGATCTTCAGGCAAAGGTTCTTGTTCATACACATCCAGACCCGCGGCCGCGACTTTTCCACTCTTTAACGCTTCGATCAATGCGGATTCCTTAATAATTCCGCCCCGTGCACAGTTAAAGACGCGCACACCGTCTTTCATTTTTGCAAAAGCAGCCTCATCTACCATGCCCTTGGTTTCCGGGGTCATTGGCATATGAACGGTGAGATAATCTGCCCGGGAAAAAGCACCATCCAGATCGACCTTTTCAATTTCCAACTCCTTAGCCCGCTCCTCCGTAAGGTAAGGATCATAGGCAATCACGGTCATCTCAAATGCCTGTGCCCGTTTGGCCACTTCAGCCCCGATTCTTCCCAGGCCTAAAACCGCAAGAGTTTTATTTCTTAATTCCGCACCCTTGAGAAGTTTTCTTTCCCACTTGCCTTCCCGCATGCCCGTGGCACCACGGACAATCGGACGAGTTCCACAAAGCATGTGAGTAAAGGTCAACTCTGCAGTGGCAATGGTATTTCCGCCAGGGGTATTCATCACGATAACCCCGCGTTCCGTAGCAGCATCAATGTCAATATTATCCACGCCCACGCCTGCTCGGCCAACAGCTTTGAGCAAAGGTGCCGCCTCCATAACCTCGCGGGTTACCCGGGTATCACTACGGACAATGATGGCAGAAACATCTTTGGCATGCTCAATCACCTCTTCAGGGGATGAACCATAGGCTTCGATCACATCAAAACCATCTTGCTTTTTCAAATACTCAACTCCGAGTGGAGAAATACGATCCGCGACAAGAATCTTCATTGGGTGGTAAAAAATAAAAGGAGAAAGAAATACCCTAGATTAATTAGCAAATTTGGCAACGCGTAAAGGCAGGATCAAGATTTCTGGCTTTCCCCCCTCTTGGCTCAATGTCATGATGCTAATTCCCATGTTTGAAAATTTAACAGACAAATTAAGTAGCGTTTTACGATCTTTAGGAGGAAAAAGTAAACTTACTGAGGATAATATTTCCGATGCCCTCACAGAAGTTCGCAAGGCCTTGCTCTCCGCAGATGTTCACTTCAAGGTTGCCAGAGAATTTATTGAAGAAGTCAAAAGTGCCTGCGTTGGACAAGAAGTTCTCAAATCAGTATCTCCAGCCCAACAGGTTATAAAAATTATCAACGATGAACTGGTCAAACTTCTTGGGGAAGGAAATTCTCAGTTGCGTGACGATCGGCCCCTCCGGATTTTGATGGTTGGTCTGCATGGTGCCGGGAAAACCACCACTTCTGCCAAATTGGCCAAGCATTTGAGCAAAGATGGCCGCAAGCCCATGTTGGTGGCTTGCGATGTTTACCGACCAGCGGCGATTGATCAGCTGGAATTTTTGGCAAAACAGGAAAATTTCCCCTGCCATCTCGACCGCGAAAAAAAAGATGTATCCGCGATTGCCCGTGAGGGCTGGGAAAAGTCCAAATCACAAGGTTCAGACTTGGTAATCTTTGACACCGCAGGCCGCTTACAGATTGATGATGAACTGGTTGATGAGCTCGATCGATTAAAACGGGAAATTAATCCACATGAAATTTTATTGGTTTCCGATTCCGCCCTCGGACAGGAAGCAGTCAATGTGGCCAGAACCTTTCATGAAAGACTAGGATTGACCGGGATTATTCTGACCAAAATTGACGGGGATGCCCGAGGGGGTGCCGCCCTATCAATGAAAAAGGTGACTGGTGCACCGATCAAATTCATGGGTACGGGTGAAAAGATCGATGAGTTTGAAACTTTTTATCCAGACCGGCTGGCCTCCCGCATCTTGGGGATGGGAGATGTCGTATCCTTGGTGGAAAAAGCCCAAGAGCACTTTGATGAGGAAGAGTCTGCCCGCATGGCTGAAAAAATGCTCAAGGCAGAATTTGATTTTGATGACTTCCTCTCGCAAATGCGACAAATGAAAAAGCTCGGATCGATGGGTTCAATTGCCAAGATGCTACCGGGCATGGGCAAGGTCCAGGTTGGTGATAAGGAGGAAGCCGCCCTTGGCAGGCATGAGGCCATCATTCTTTCCATGACCAAACAGGAGCGCAAGTTCCCCCGCATCATTGGTGGCTCCCGAAGAAAAAGAATTGCCGATGGAGCCGGGGTTCAGATTCGAGATGTCAATCTGCTCATCAAACAATTCTCACAGATGCAAAAAATGATGAGAAAAATGAAGGGTGGAAAAATGAAACAATTAATGAACGCTTTTGGGGGCGGAGGGGGAGGATTGCCGGACCTCGAGGGAATGGACCCGAAACAACTGGCCAAACTGGCCAAGCAATTCAAGTAATCTCTCATCCTGATCAGTTCTATTTTTCCAGAACAGAAAATACCTGGTAAATTTTATCTCTATCTTTTTTCCCTGGCTCGATCTCAACCCCACTGTTCAAATCTATCCCGTCCGGAGCAGTGCAAGAAATAGCTTCTTGTAAATTATCCGGACTTAGCCCACCAGCCAAAAACCATTGGTGATCAGCAAATTGCTTTTTTAACTGAACAAATTTGGACCAGTCTGCCCGTTTCCCAGTTCCCCCGAATGTCTCCTGGGCATACGCATCCATCAGTACGACCCTGGCAAATTCCAAATAATTTTCTGGCAGATCATCGAATGGCTTTAAGCGAGGTGCCAACCAGAGATTTTCCCGGCCAACCAAGGCCGACCACTTTGAAATTTTATCGATCGGTAGATCCTCTGGGAAATGAAACTGAAATTTTTCAAATCCTGCATCGATCAATTGGTTGACTAGTTGTACATCCGGAGCAACTGCTACTGCCACCTTTACGCAGGTTTTGAATTCAATCGAGGCCTGAAGTTTTTGAAACTGGTCAAGAGAAAGATTGCGCGGTGATGGTGGATGAAAAATAAAACCGAGGGCATCGGCCCCGAGATCAATGCAAAGCTGGGCATCAGATGAGCGGGTAATCCCACAGAATTTAATTATTCTGGACATGGGGAAGGAACCGCAAAATGTTTGATCAAAGAACCAAGTAATCCATCGATACTGGGATGGGATGACTCCAATCCAACCACCATTTCATTTTCTTCCAATGTCTTGGTGGTCTGAGGGCCAAAGCTACAAAGAATGGGCACGCGAGCATTTTCTCCTAAAACGAAATCTTCGGATTGCTCAACATAAGAAAGGGCCGTGGATGAACTTGTGAAAATGATTGCATCTGCTCCTTTTTGTTTGAATTTTTCAAAATCCGGAGCATCGAGAACATCGGAAAAATCAGTCTCATAAACTGGCAAGGTATCAACAATTGCCCGACCGACTCCTTCCAAAACATCCACCATAATTTCACGGTTCCTGTTTCCGGAAACAACGAGGACATTGGCACTATCAAGGCTGTCAGTCGCCACTAATTCCTTGGCCAGCCCCTCTGCGGTTGAGTCTTTGGCAATGATTTCAACATGCAACTTGAGAGCCTGAAAAACTTCTGCGGTCGACTTCCCCACACAGGCAATTCTCATCGGACCAAAACTTCTGATATCCGCAAAGGCACGAAAGAAAAGTTTCATAAATTCTCTGGCACCATTTGCACTGGTGAACACGACCCATTCATAGGTGGCAATACCGGCCAATACCTCGGCAATCAGGGTACGATCATTCGATGCCTCGACTTTGATTAAGGGCAATTCCAGCACTTCGGCACCCTGGTCTTCCAGTGCCTTGCGCATCTTGCTTTGCTGTCCGCTCGCCCGGGTCAGGGCAAACCGGCGACCAAGCAGGGGCTTTTGTTCAAACCAGGTGGAGGAACGGGCAAGACCAATTGAGTTTCCCACAAAGATAATAGCAGGGGCACCAAGTTTTTCCTCTCTGGCCTGATCAACGAGATTCCCCAAGGGTGCCAAAACCTTTTTTTGCCCTGGCAAGGTACCGTGAGAGACAATCGCTGCGGGTCTGTCTTTGGGCAACCCCCCTGCGATGAGTTTGTCCACAATTTCTTCCATTTTGCTCATCCCCATGTAGATGCAGAGAGTACCACCCACTTCTGAAAACTTGGCAAAATCAACCCGAAGGGATTCTTTGGCCACATCCTCGTGTCCAGTAAGGAAGGAAATTGAGGATCCATAATCACGATGGGAAAGAGGTATACCGGCATAAGCCGCACAAGCGAGTGCCGCAGTCACTCCAGGCACCACTTCATAGGTTACTCCCTCTTCATCCAAGGTTAGCATTTCTTCAGCACACCGACCAAACACAAATGGGTCTCCCCCTTTTAACCGTACGACTCGTTTTCCGTCTTTTGCTTTTTGTACGAGGATTTTTCCAATCTCGGACTGGTCCATGGTGTGCCTGCCAGGACTTTTCCCCACATCAATCCGCTCGCAATCAGAAGGTGCCCAATCGTGCAACCTTGGATTTGCTAAATGGTCAAATACTAGCACATCACATGTCTCGATTAAGGAACGGGCCTTCAGGGTGAGCAAGCTAGGATCCCCCGGACCTGCACCCACCAGATATACGATTCCTTCTGTTATTTGCTTTTCGTCCATCCGATCAATTCATTCATCCAATCTGTTTGTTCTCTCCCGGCAATGCACAAGCTTTTAATTCCACATTTCTCGTGAAAAAAACTCAGTCGTTCGGTCGATGAGCAATAATTGGCACCCAGTGCGACCTGGCACCCTCCACCAAACGCTGTAAGCACGGCTCGCTCTATCGATACCGCTTTTTCAGTCGGTCCGTCGTTAATTTCAGCATAATCTTTCTTATGCTCTACTGCTGCCTGAATTGCGATTGCTCCCTGACCAGGAGCAGGTACCATTTCCTCCAAGTTTAATGGGCGAAAAGAAAGACCGGGGAAATGCTCAATTTTCAGCCTTTTCAATCCAGCAGCAGCTAGCAGGGTAGCTTCAGCTTCTTCACCTTGGGCAATTTTTTTCAGTCTGGTTTCAACATTTCCACGTAGCTCAATCCATTTTGCTTCCGGGAATAACTTAGTCGCCTGTGCTCTTCTTCGCGGACTACCCGAAGCAATAATTGTGGGCCTTACCACCCCTTCCTTGCATACAAAAATGTCAACTGGGTCTTCGCGGGGAAGAAAAGCAACCAATCCGAGACCATCTGGCATTTCAGTGGGCATATCCTTGGCACTATGCACAGCAAGATCAGCACGGCCCTCCAAAAGTGCCAGTTCGAGTTCTTTGGTAAACAAACCTTTACCTCCGGACTTTTCCAGTGACCATTGTGACTGCCTATCTCCAGTCGTAAGCATGGGCAAAAGGACCACTTCTTGCCCTGTTTTTTCCCCAATCGTACGGGCAACTAAATCCGCCTGACGCATGGCCAGAGGACTCCTTCTTGTCGCCAGAACAAGTGACTTTCTCATCCTGTCAAATGATCAGGGGAACATCCTGATGGTCCCCGTTGGGCATTTTCCTTTAAACCCAACGCCAAAAAAGAATATCAGGAATAGGAAGCTTGTGCCCCCTTGATATTTTTCTTGGGTATCCAGGGCATGACTGCACGCAAACTTCTGCCGGTCACTTCAATCGGATGATTTTCCCCATCCTCAAGCAACTTGTTGTAGTTGGGCAATCCTGCCTGATATTCCTTAATCCATTCCTTGGCAAATTTACCGCTCTGAATTTCCTTAAGAATGGACTTCATTGATTTTTTGACATTGGCATTGACCACGCGTGGACCCCGGGTGATGTCACCATACTTGGCAGTTTCAGAAACCGAAAAGCGCATCCCGGCAATTCCAGACTCAATCATCAGGTCGACAATCAGTTTTAACTCATGCAGGCATTCAAAGTAGGCCATTTCCGGAGCATACCCTGCTTCGACCAGAGTTTCAAAACCAGCCTGAACCAAGGCAGATGCACCCCCGCATAAAACTGCTTGCTCCCCAAACAAATCTGTCTCCGTTTCTTCTTTAAATGTGGTCTCAAGAATACCTGCTCTGGCTCCTCCCACTCCGGCAGCCCAGGCAAGGGCGATATTCTTGGAATCTTTCGATGAGCCCTTGAGCACGGCAAATAATGCGGGAACACCTTTGCCCTCTTTAAATTGAGAGCGAACCAAGTGACCTGGCCCCTTGGGCGCAACCATGATCACACTGACTCCCCGGGGTGGTTTGATCAGTCCAAAATGTATGGCAAATCCGTGGGTAAACAAAAGGGTTTTTCCTTTGGACAGGTTTGGCTTGATTTCGGATTCATAGACCTCCGCCTGCTTCATGTCTGGAACTCCGATCATAATGACATCCGCCTTCTGAACAGCTTCGGCTACTTCAAAAACCTCAAATCCATGTCGCTTGGCGACTCGAATGGATTTGCTTCCCTTGTACAAACCGATGATTACATTCAATCCGCTCTCCTTTAAATTGAGGGCATGAGCATGTCCTTGAGAGCCGTAACCGATGACGGCGAGCGTTTTCTTTTTCAGAGGGGTGATTTTGGCCTCTTTGTGCGTGTATACTTTCGCAGGCATTTTATTTATATTTGGATTACCAAGTTTATGGATTATCGTTTCGACTGTAAATTATTCTTCGTTCAATCCCCGCCTCAGAGAAACCACTCCAGTACGGGCAAGCTCGGTAACACCAAAGGATTCGAGCAGGTTCAAAAATGCTTTGATCTTGTTTTCATTCCCCGTCGCCTCAATGATCAAACTGGTCGGGGCCACATCGATTATTTTTCCGCGGAAAACATCGCAGATTTGAGTAATTTCTGGTCTGGTTTTGGAATTGGCCTCCACTTTGAGCAGAACCAGTTCTCTCCCAACTGCTTCGTCCCCATGATAATTTTCCACCTGGATAACATCGACCAATTTGTCCAATTGCTTGATACATTGATCAAGGGCTTTTTCATCCCCTTTGAGAGTGGCAGTTATGCGGGAACGGCCATCCGAGTGAGTGGGGGCCACATTGAGCGTGTCTATGTTAAATCCGCGCCCGCTGAACAGCCCGGCGATCCGGGCAAGAACTCCGAATTTATTTTCTACTAGAACGGAAATGACGTGGCGCATATAATCGATTAAGGGAAAGAAAATGGTGGACGGCACAGGACTCGAACCTGTGACCTACTGGGTGTAAACCAGTCGCTCTAACCAACTGAGCTAGCCGTCCGTTACTAAATTGAAAAGGTTCTAAAGTAAGAATCTGGTCGGTTGTGGCAAGCGTGAATCATTCAGTCCCACTCACATCAACACGGATGGTCTTGGGGCCGAGGATGGGCTTGGGACCCGCCTTGTAGTTTTCATGGGATGGATCTGTCCGAAAAGACGGGGATTGTGTTGCGGTTTGAGTACCTGATCTCATTCTCTTGGTTGAACCGCTGGTTTTTATTTTTTTGGGCCCCATCCAGTACTGTTCGTTGCCATTTGCTATCGCCTTAGGGGTGACCGCAGGCAAGCCACTCCCTTTGACGGTTGATTCCCTCTGGGCATCTTTAATTCCCGCAGCTCCTGCCCGCTGCACCGGGAACCCGGGCTCTTTGGGCCGATCACGCCGGAATTGATAGCGGTTTATGTCCTGAAGGGACATGTTATTGACCTTCTCCATCCATTCATCCACCCGTTCATTCAAGCGGGCGTAGTAGGCATCCCGAAATTCAACCGCATTGGCCGCCGGGGCGTGCTTGGCAAGATTTTGATTTGTTGCACGCTGCGAATTTTCATCTGCGATTTGATCATTGAGCGGAGTTTTGACCTCTATTTTAGATGAGGGAATTCGTTCACTTCCCCAGATTTTTGCTCCACCAATAGGATATCGTTTCCCGCCAAAGGGGGAAAAATGAGCGGGCCACTCTTCCACAGAAATTCTACGGGCAGAAGACGGACTCAGCCGGTTGAATTTCGATGCACGACCACTTAAAGTGCTCATTTTTCTATCGAAGATTCCCACCCGTTTGGTAAAATCGTTTGCTTTCTGCTGAGCATAAGAATTCGTTGCACCAAGAAGGTACAAGACACAAAAGAGGAAGGATAGCCTCGACTTTCCGTTACCGCTCATAAATAAAAACATATGCATCCATCTCCTCACGATCAAGAATGATCCCGCTTATTTGATGAAGACTTATTTACAAATGCTCCAACGCATCATTGATCACGGTGTTTACCGAGATGACCGCACCGGTACAGGTACCTGGTCAGTGTTTGGTGAACAGGCTAGGTTTTCCCTGCATGACGGTTTCCCTTTACTCACCACAAAAAAATTACACCTACGCTCCATCATTCATGAACTGCTCTGGTTTCTTCAAGGGGACACCAATGTTCAATATTTAAGAGAAAACAAAGTAAGCATCTGGGATGAGTGGGCCGATGAAAATGGTGATTTAGGCAGGGTTTATGGAGCCCAGTGGACCGATTGGAAAAAGACCGATGGCAGTGGCTCAATCAACCAAATTGATGAGGTTATCCATTCCCTGCGGCAAAACCCAGATAGTCGCCGGCACTTAGTTTGTGCCTGGAACCCGGGAGAACTCCATCTCATGGCCCTGCCTCCCTGCCATGCACTTTTTCAATTCTATGTTGCCGAAGGCAAACTAAGTTGTCAGCTCTACCAACGGAGTGCCGATCTTTTTCTGGGCGTTCCCTTCAATATCGCTTCTTATGCCCTGTTAACCATGATGATTGCCAAGATCTGTGGCTTGCAAGCTCATGAATTTATTCACACCTTTGGAGACTTGCACCTCTATGCCAATCATCGTGAACAAGCTGACCTCCAACTCTCGCGTGAACCTCGCCCCAAACCAACCATGCTCATTCACGGAGATCAAAAAGAAATTACCGACTTTCGATTTGAAGATTTTGAGCTGGTGAATTACGACCCCCACCCCACCATCAAGGCACCCATAGCCGTGTGAACCCATCCTGTCCCTACAAAGCCATCGTTGCGATCTCTGAGGATGGAGTGATTGGACGGAAAGGAGATTTACCCTGGCGTCTCCCGGGCGATCTCAAATGGTTCAAAAAGATCACCATGGGTAGCACTATTCTCATGGGCAGGAAAACTTGGGACTCCCTCCCTGGGCCTTTGCCAGGCAGACAAAATTGGGTTCTAAGCAGGACCGCTCAGGCAGAGAATGGCATGCAGGTTTTTCGATCTCTCCAAGAGATCGGCTCCCATCTTTCATCCGATCAGAATTTATTCATTATTGGAGGAGGGGAGATTTACTCCTTGGCCCTTCCCCTATGCCACGAACTTTTTCTCACTGAGGTTCGGCAAACTGTGCCTGATGGAGACGCTTTTTTTCCCGAATACAAATCTCAATTTGAACCTCTCGAAACCCTCGAGGAAAATGAAAGTTTTCTGCTGCGCAGATGGACTCGTGTATCCGCTGGCTAGAATCCTAGATTTTTAAATCAAAGGGCAGAAAGCTTTCCTCCTCATCTTCTCCCACTTTAATTTGGGCCCACAACCTGTAATGGCCAGGTGAGGGTGACTTTAAACTAAAAGTTAAGGGCCCCCTTCTGGACTCGTCCGCAGACTTGGGGGGTTCATACTCCAACGGGTGCAAATGGGCAAACCCGTCTGTATTTGGCTCGAAAGCAACCAAATGGGCAAAGGCTCCCATCACCGGCCTCAAAGGCAAATCTTTCCCTTCCTTGTCCACTGCGGTGAATTTTAACAGGATTTCGGAGCCTAGGCCATTTCCGCTGATGGATTCGACCTTGAATGTACGATCCGTGGTGGTATAGACTGCTCCGTCACCGCCAAAAGAAAGCTTATCCTCCTTTCCAGGCACAGTAAATGATGCCCCCAAAAGCACACGACGGGGACTGCGCAGAGGGATCAAGTCCAGATAAACCCGATAATTTCCTGCTTTTTTGGGGGTGAGGGTAAACCGCCAAATACCTTTAAATAAGGGATCGGCATGGGGATGAAGATGTTGATAATCTTGCAGGCTTGGATCGATGGCTAAGAGGTGAATTTTTTGGGAATGACTCAGGGCAACATCATCCTCGCTTAAGGGAGATCCATCGGCCTGTTTGATATTCATTTCAAAACGGCAGGGTTGACCGATTTCTAAGTCATCAAGCGGGCGAAAGGAAAGGCTCATAGGCCATTGGCGGAGGGAAAGATCGATAAATCCCGAGTCTCCAGGACCGCAATAATCAAGTTCCCCCTCCAAGTTGTAAGTTTCTTCATGGAGAAAATCACATGGCTCAACTGGCAAGAAACGAACGATAAAATATAACGCCAGGAAAGGGACCGCTAAAAAAAAGGGAGAAAATTTAGAGAAAAGCAGGTTTTTCATGAGAAAAAATTATCCTTCCACTCCTTCCGGCAGTCGGGCCAAAAAATCTTCTGCAGCCCATTGACTGCCCGGGAACTGGTAAATAATTTGCCGTTTTGAATTGATAATCATAGTCCGCATGGTGTGGTCCAAAGGCAGATCATCCACATTTTTGCGAAAAATGCCAAACTGCCGGGTAAGATCGTCGATAGTTGCCTTGCTTGCGGTGCCCAATCGGAAGTTTTCCTCATCTAAATCATAAGCTCGGGCGTAAGACTTGAGCACCCCTGGCGTATCAAATGTAGGATCCAGGGTAATCGAGAGAAATCTCACATGGGGAACTTTGGTCTGCTTGGCCAAACGCTGAAGTTTTTTCATTCGCAGGGTCGATGCAGGACACATTTCCGCAATGGAACAGCGGGTAAAAATAAAATTCAGAACGGTTACCGAACCATCGAAATAATCAGTTGTCAAAACCTCTCCGTCCTGATCATAAAGTGCAAAAGGAGGCAAAGTGTCCCCAACCGAACGAATCATACTGTCCCCCATGCTCAGAGTATCCCTTCTGAGCAGACGGTTGACATTTTTTACACGAATTCTCTCAGATCGATCATCCGGCCAGACATAGGTTAATAGATACCCAGCACCTTCCACAGGAGTGAATGTTTGTTGGGTCATCGCCCGGAAAATAGTTTTGTTTTTGAGTAGATTGAGATCACCCGGTTGGGCCGCGAAAGACTTTTTAAAGCCAGAAAATCCACCCCATTCCTCCGACAACCCAGCTCCGCATCCAAGTATTTCAACTCTTACCATACTGGTGTTGAGATCCACTTCGGTTACCCGTCCCCTTAGCTCTTCATCCTTGAGGGAAGATTGCCCAGTTGTGAAAGAGCTGGGTTGATCGCATGAAAAGAGACTTAAAAGAACTGCAAGCCGTGCGGTGTGGGAGAGGAGGTTCACACTCCTTTCCTATCGGGCATTCCTGACTCAGGCAATTTCAATTCGATCAACATAGCTGCTTATTATCCGATAGCTGTAGGGTTTGTACCGCCGAAAGAGCGGGAAAAACCGACCGGAACAAAGTTAACGAAACTGCAACGAATTATTAGCTGTGCTTTCAATGTATAATAATATACCTATCACCTTGCTTGCTTTTGTTTGCTTAATCATAATCATATCATTAGAAATTCTACTGACGTGAGTCTAGGAAAACCCATACCAGCCAAGCCCCACCCCGGCTCGCTTTCAAGTTCGCCGGGATTTTCCCTGCATGGCATGTACGAATTGACGAAGCCAAGGCTAAGCCTGCTCTCTGTTTTTACCGCTTCCCTTGGCTATCTTGTGCGTGATCCCCTTCAGGCTGATTTATCTATTTTCGCTTCCCTCACCATCGGTACAGCATTTGCCGCCGGTGGTGCTGCCGCTCTCAACCAATGGATGGAACGGCTTGAGGATGCTCAAATGGCGAGAACTGCATCGCGTCCGCTTCCGTCGGGGCTAGTCAGCCCCGAGTTTGCGGTTGCATTCGGCATCGCTCTTTCCTCACTGGGTATTTTTATCCTATGGTCTGGCACGAATCCATGGGCAGCCATTCTCACCCTTGCTACCCTAGCTACCTATCTTCTGCTCTATACCCCGATGAAAAAACGTAGCCCTTATGCCACAGAGGTTGGTGCCGTTTCAGGTGCACTGCCTCCCCTTATTGGTTGGGTTGCTGCAGAGGGAGCCCCCACGATGTATGGATGGATTTTGTTTGGCATTCTCTTTGCCTGGCAACTCCCGCATTTCATGGCGATCGCTTGGAACTTCAGAGAGGATTATTCCAAGGGTGGGTTCAAACTCCATCAACTTGGAGATCCTGACGGAAGATCCCTGGCTCGTAAAAGCTTACTTTACTCGGTTCTTCTAACTGTTTTTGTATTTTCCCCCCATTTCTTACCCATTAAACAAACACAGCCAGGTATCTTCTATTCCGTATCCGCAGTGGTTTTATCTCTCTACCTTCTTTTCCCAGCGGTCCGTTTTTTTACTTCCTCTAACCGTGACCATTCAGCTAGGAAGCTTTTCATTGTCACCATTATTTATTTACCCCTTCTTTTTGCCGCCCTCGTAATTGACCGATATTTATAAATTCCACCATGACCTCCATCTTCCGAAAGTTCATCCCCATCTCTCACATCCTCATTGGGGTATTTCTCATTCTTGCTGGTAGTTGCTCCCGAATTGACCATAAGCAATCCGCCCTTGATCCCAAGGGTCTCGTTTCACAAAACCAGTATGATGTGTTCATGCTTTCTGTGTGGATCACTATCTTCCTGTTTTGTGCGGTGGGCGGGTGTTTACTGTATGTGCTTTGGCGCTACCGGGCAAAAACCGCCGAGGAAGCGAAAGAAGTCCCTCCTCAATCTCATGGCAACTCCATGGTTGAGACTGGCTTAATCATTGCCTCGTCAATCATTCTAGTCATTTTAGCCGTTCCTACACTTCAAGGAGTCGTATTGCTCAACCGTGTACCTGATGCCAATGATGCTGAATCTTTGGAAAAAATGGGTCTCGATCGCAGCCAAATCGATGGTGCTATTACCGTCAATGTCACAGGCAAACGGTTTTTCTGGGTTTTTGAATATCCCCAGTTTGGGATTGTGACTGCAAATGAACTTGTCTTCCCTGCAACCAAAGCCGTGCGCATCAACCTCCGTACGGAAGATGTAATTCACAGTTTTTGGGTTCCCAAGCTTGCGGGCAAAATGGACCTGATGCCCGGGCAGGAAAATTTCATGTGGTTTATCGCCGACCAGAAAAAAATTCTCGGAGAATCGGACGCTGCCACTGCGATGCCTGCCGTCCACGATGGTACTATGCGGGCTAAGGTGTTTGCCAAGCAAAAGTTCACTGATGAATTTGAGCCTGTTGGCGGATTATTCTACGGCCAATGTGCTGAGTATTGCGGGAACTCCCATGCGTACATGTCATTTCGTGCCCTTGCCCAAACCGATGAAGATTTTGACAAATGGGTAAAGCGTTTTCAAAACGCTCAAAACCCCAATCTTGCCACCAAACCCTACGAGCCCCAATCCTCCTATTCAAAAGGTTCTTTGGTAACTTTTGCAGATCCTAAACTGGGTGCTAGTACAAACCGTGAATATCGTTCCATTCGCCAAATTGCCCCCGGTCAATCCCCACAACTCAACCCGGGTGCCTGGGAAAAAGCTCACTCGGACGATTACGAGAAAGGCAAGCAATTGTTCGCCTCCCTCCAATGTGTTCAGTGCCACGCCGTCAACCGTACCGGTCTTGGTGCCAAGGGGCCCAACCTTACCTTGTACGGTTTAAGGACTTCATTGGCAGCAGGTTGGATGCGTAATGATGAAGAAAGCCTCTCAAAATGGCTCAAAAACTCCAACGATATTAAGTATGGAAACCTTATGTGGAATGGAGAGGGTGTGGACGATCGCCACCCCCTGCGCAACCTCGAAAATGATGACGAGAAGGTAAATCAATTGGTAGAATACCTCCTCGGACAATCTTAACCAATTCTTTACAAACCCGCCGAATCAACAAATTGCTATGGCTACCGAATCAATCAAGTATCTCGCCCCAGACACGGAAAATAAGGCAAAGACTCAAGTTTTTCCAAGACCCGGACAGCACACCACTGGTTTGGTCGACTGGCTGACCACCATTGACCATAAAAAGATTGGTCTGATGTACGGACTGACCGCTTTATTCTTTTTGATCGTTGGTGGCATTGAGGCTCTGCTTATCCGCTCCCAACTATGGGACCACAATATGTCAGTACTTACTAACCGTGAATACAACCAGATGTTTACGATGCATGGAACAACTATGGTATTTCTGGTGATCATGCCCCTTAGTGCTGCCTTCTTTAACTTCATCATGCCCTTGCAAATTGGGGCACGAGATGTTGCCTTTCCCCGAATGAACGCCCTGAGCTTATGGTGCTTTATCGGTGGTGGTCTCATTCTTAATCTCAGCTGGTTTTTCACCGGGGGATCGCCGGCCATTGGGTGGTTTGGCTACGCTCCGTTGACCGATACCCGGTTTGCTGAAGTAATGGGAGATATGGGGCCTGATTTCTGGATTTTTTCCCTACAAATTCTCGGTGTCGCCTCTTTGCTGGCATCTTTTAATTTTATTACCACGATTATAAACATGCGTGCTCCAGGCATGACCATGATGAGATTGCCCGTTTTTACCTGGATGACCCTTGTGGTTAGTTTCCTCATCATTCTTGCATTCCCCGCCATTACCATTGCCCTGGTAGAATTAATGTTCGATCGTACCTACGGAACTAACTTTTACGATTTCCTGGAAGGTGGAAAGCCACATCTTTGGCAGCACCTTTTCTGGATATTCGGACATCCGGAAGTTTATATATTGATCCTTCCAGCCATGGGTATTGTATCCGAAGTTATTCCGGTATTTTCTCGCAAGCCTCTGTTTGGGTATGGCTTGATCGTATTTTCCGGAGCAATTATTGGATTTATGGGATTTGCGGTGTGGAGCCATCATATGTTCACCACAGGAATGGGAGTCGTAGCCACTTCCGCTTTTGCCATGCTCACCATGTTGATTGCTATTCCAACCGGTGTGAAAATCTTTAACTGGATAGGAACGATGTGGGGAGGACGGATCCGATTCGACACGCCCATGCTCTTTGCCCTCGGGTTTATCACCATGTTTATGATTGGTGGTTTTACTGGCATTATGCACTCCTCTGTGCCGATCGATGCCCAGCACCAGGATTCCTACTTTGTGGTTGCTCACTTCCATTATGTTTTGATCGGGGGAGCTCTCTTTGGGCTGTTCTGCGGGTTTTATTTCTGGCTTCCCAAGATGACCGGCCGCTTGATGAATGAGAAACTGGGTAAATTTGTTTTTACCCTTATGTTCATTGGATTCAACCTGACCTTCTTTCCCATGCATTATCTTGGAATGATCGGTCAACCCCGCCGTACCCACACTTACAACGAGGGACATGGCTTTGAGATGTGGAACCAGATTGCCACCATTGGTGCATTTATTCTTGGGGTAGGCATTGCCATCGGCGTGCTTCAATTCATTAATTCTTTCTTTAACAAAAAGTTGAAACCTGCTGGCAAAAACCCATGGGATGCACGCACCTTGGAATGGACTCTCTCATCACCCGTAAAAGAATATAACTTCGCCCGTACTCCCATCATTAAGGCAAGGGACCAAGCCTGGGAAAACAACTACGGTCCCAAGGAGAATCATTCTGAAAAGGAACCGCTTGATGATCACGGTGTACACATGCCTGATCGCTCTTGGTGGCCCCTGATCACAGCCATTGGGTTGTTCGGCCTGGCTATGGGCATGCTTTTTCACCGGACAATCGATCCGAGTGGTGAACTAGTTCGCGATTACACCATACCTATCATTGCAGGATTTGTTGCAATTCTGGGTATGATCATGTGGGCATTGGAAGGTCCCGGGGGCTATCACCTCTTTCCTAAGGAAGACGAAGAATAATATTAATTTAACCGAGTTTTAATTATCAATATCATGAGCGACGCAAGTGCCCACGCCCTCGAGCATCACGAACCTGTAACCAGTACGGGTATTCCCAACAAAAAAGTCCTGATGTGGGCATTTCTTGGTTCCGACTGTATGTTTTTTGGAACCCTGATTTCTACCCACTTAATTTATCGGAAGATCTCCGCCACTGTCGGAGGAAATTTCTTAGACATTCGTGATGTATTTGATATCGAACTTACTTCGTTTAGTACCTTCATTTTGTTGGCTAGCTCGCTCTTTATGGCCCTTGCCGTTTCCGCCATTCACAAAGGAAACTTAAAAAGCACCCGATGGATGCTTTTGGGTACAATCATATTCGGTGCGATCTTTCTCGCCTGCCAGGTCTATGAATTTACTCACTTTATTCATGCACCCGGGAATGAACTTACCCTATCCACTTATCGGGGAGAACCTCATGTTTTTGGCTCCACTTTCTATGTATTGACAGGCACACACGGCACGCACGTTGCCATTGGAGTGTTTTGGCTACTGGGGTGGTTAGCCTATTCCTTTACCGGGAAGATGGGTACCATCCATGCCTTGGATGTGGAAATCTGTGGTCTTTATTGGCACTTTGTCGATATCGTATGGATTATCATTTTCCCGGTCGTTTATTTGATGGAGTACGCCCTCTAAATACATCTTTTTATTTACGAATCGATATTTCCTTTTTTAATCATGAGCGGACATTCAGAAGACCCAGTTGCAGAAGAAAGCAAGCGCTTCTTCACCTTTTTTAATCTATCCATGTTTCTTGTTGCCATTACTGGCATTGAGATCGTCATCATCTATGTTCAGACCTTCGAGAGTATGTCGATCATTGGCATCCTTTTCGCCACATCGATTGTCAAATTTTTCGGTGTGGTTTGTTGGTTCATGCACCTTCGTTGGGACAAAATTCTCAACACCATACTCTTTCTGATGGGGCTGGTCATTGCCTTGGGTACTTATTTTGCCGTGATCTACATGGCAGATGCTCACCCAGTGGTGGAAAAATTTGAAGTTTCCAAAATTGAGGATCAATGGAAGGCGGGTCATGAATATAAATCCAATGATTTTATTTTAGAGAATGGAACTTATTATCAGTCAAAGAATGATCATACTTCCGGACAAAATTTTCATCCCCAAAACTGGCAAAAAGTAAACCAAGTGCCCCATTTGATTTCTTACCGGATTACCGGGGGTGCTGACATGATCGAGATCAATTCCAAAAACCCTGAAAATCCCTATTTTTTACTCTCTCATCCTGATGGGGATAAGGAAATCGATGAATCCACCGTTGCCCTCCTTACCTCGAGTGCAACCTCTGCGGATTTCCGTCTTAAAGTACGTTCGGAAGCATTCTGGACCGAGTCCCAGTAAACAACCGTTCTAAAATGTCACCCCGCAAGTTGCAAGATGCGGGAGTTTCATTACAATAGTTTTCTTAAGGTATGGAAAACTCTCCCATTACTCTGCTTCATTGGCACACGGAACCTGCCCTGATTGGTGGTATTCTTTTTATTGGTTGGGCATACTCCCTTTTTGTTGGTCCATATCGTGCGAAAATCTGCCCCGACCTGCCCAACCCAGTTCCCTATTCCTATTCGATCTGGTTTGCTGCCGGACTGATTACTTTCTATTTGGCCGTAGGTTCACCCCTTGATCCATTAGGAGAAAATTTTCTTTTTTCGGCCCATATGATTCAGCACAACATCCTGATGTATATCTGTCCCCTTTTCGTTTTGCTCGGACTGCCCAAACCCTTGGTCGATCATTTCCTATCCAGGAGTCCCATTATCGAAATGATCCTGCGTTTTCTAACCCATCCTATTATTGCAGGACTTCTCTTCACCCTAGTTTTTTCATTTTGGCATGTCGGTGCATTTTATGAGGCGGCCATTCGCGACAAGGTCATTCATATGACTGAGCATTTATCAATGTTTTTTGTATCTCTTTTGATGTGGTGGCCCATTTGCTCACCTTCACACAGATTGCCCGGTATTCGCTTTGGCCCCCAAATGCTTTACATTCTCGCCCTGATGCTTGGACAAACTCCCATTTTTGCGATTCTAACTTTTTCCAAAGATGTTTTGTACGATACTTATTTTTATGCCGAGCGCATCATGGAACTTACCCCGATCGAGGATCAAAAAGCAGGAGGTGTGCTGATGAAAATCGCCAATATGGCAGTTTCTGTTGGCGTGCTTGCTTCCATTTTTTACCGGTGGACCAAAAGCCAACCGGCAACTGGCCAAGTTGCCTGAACTTCGTTCAAAGCCTTGATACCAAGAGCTCCCTCTCGAAGAGCATTTCTTTGGGCAAAAATTCGGACAGTTGTAAAAACAGTTCCTCATGCCTGAGGGTCTGCATGCGTAACTTCTCAGGATCCGTATTCATCAAATTTTCCCACTGCTCGTGCGAAAACTCCAATCCCGACCAGTCAAGGTCGTGCATCCGGGGAGACCATCCCAGGGCACCTTCCACCGCCCGTGCTTTGCCCGATGTGCGCTCGACTATCCAGCGGAGAACCCGCATGTTTTCGCGAAACCCCGGCCAGAGAAACTTTCCATTCTCATCCTTGCGGAACCAATTCACATGAAAGATTCTGGGTTTATTTTCCAGGCGCTTGCCCATCCGTATCCAATGGCGGAAATAATCCCCCATATTGTATCCGCAAAAGGGTAGCATGGCCATGGGATCACGGCGAAGATTGCCTAGTTTTCCTTCTGCCGCAGCAGTGGTTTCCGAAGCGAGAGTGGCTCCCAGATAGACTCCATGATTCCAGTTAAAGGATTGATATACTAAGGGAATGTCAGACATTCTACGGCCACCAAAAACAAAGGCGGCGATCGGGACGCCCGCTGGATTTTCCCATTCCTGATCGATGGTGGGACACTGGGATGCCGGTGCCGTAAACCTTGCATTGGGGTGTGCGGCTGGTGTTTCTGAGTCTGGTCTCCATGCATTCCCTCTCCAATCGGTTAAACCATCGGGGGCCTCCTTGGTCAGCCCCTCCCACCAGACATCGCCATCATTTGTTAACGCGACATTGGTAAAAATGGTGTTTTGTTTCATCGACTCCATTGCATTAGGGTTGGTTTCCCAGGAAGTACCTGGAGCCACACCGAAAAATCCTGCTTCTGGATTGATTGCCCGAAGCCCGCCCTCCTCATCGGGTTTAAGCCAGGCAATATCATCCCCAACCGTGGTCACTTTCCATCCATGCATACTGTCAGGAGGTACCAACATAGCCATGTTGGTCTTTCCACAGGCACTGGGAAATGCTCCCGCAACATAGGTTTTTTCCCCATCTGGACTTTCCACGCCCAAAATCAGCATATGTTCGGCCATCCACTCATTATCCCGGGCCATACAGGAAGCAATTCTCAAGGCGAGACACTTTTTTCCAAGCAGGGCATTCCCTCCATATCCACTCCCGTAAGATACAATGGTGCGCTGTTCGGGAAAATGTACAATATAGGTATTTTCTGGATCACAGGGCCATGGCACATCCACTACTCCCTTGCTCAGAGGCATCCCCACCGAGTGCAAGCAGGGAATAAAAAAATCACGCTCGCCGAGGGAGTCGAGCACAGCCTGACCCATGCGGGTCATAATGCGCATATTTAAAACTGCGTAAGGGGAATCGGTTACTTGTACGCCATACTGGGAAATAGAGGATCCCAACGGCCCCATACAGAAGGGAACAATGTACATCACCCGCCCTTCCATCGAGCCCATGAACAAACGCTTGAGTTTTGCCCGCATCTTGCGTGGTTCCTCCCAGTTGTTGGTGGGACCGGCGTCTTCTTTTCCGTAGCTACAAATGAAGGTCCGGCTTTCCACGCGGGCAACATCCCGCGGGTCCGAACGGACGATAAAACTGTTGGGTCGTTTTTTTTCATCCAGGCGAATCATCGATCCATTTTCGATCATCAATCCGCAGAGCTCATCCCATTCCCCGTCCGAACCGTCACACCAACGAACACTGGCTGGCTGGCACATTTCCACCATTTTGTCCAACCACTTGAGGAGTGCTATGTTGCGAGTTTTTGAACGATCATAAAGTTCCTTTTCCATTCCCATCTATTCATTCGCTAGGGTCACAGGCTCGGTTAGTCAAACTCAGATCAGCAAAAAAAGATTAATTTGGTCTTTTTCTCAGAGATTGGGAATAAATCGGGTTTGCCTTGTTATTTCTCTGCTTTACCATCCATCTCCGACCATATGAGTTGGCAAGCTAAAACAAGAAACGCCGTTCTCGCACTCGAGGACGGAAGTATATTTCGCGGATTCGCATTCGGGGCGAAGACCACCGTTACCGGGGAAGCAGTCTTTAATACTGGAATGACCGGCTACCAAGAAACCCTGACCGATCCTTCCTATTTTGGACAGATTGTGACCATGACCACACCACAAATTGGAAATTATGGGGTCAACCTGGAAGACGAAGAATCAGATGGCCCCAAAGTTGCTGGCTTTGCGGTCCATGAGCTCAGCCCAGTGGTCAGTAATTGGCGGGCAAGTGGTAATCTTTCCGATTATTTAGAAAGTCATGGCATTCCCGGGATTGAAGGAATAGATACCCGTGCACTGACCAAACGACTACGGGTGCACGGTGCACTCAAAGCATGCCTGAGCACCGAGGCCATATCCGATGAGGAAGCCCTGCGACTGGCAAAAGAGTGGGAAGGCATTGTTGGGCGAGACTTTGTCAAGGAAGTGACCTGCAAGGAATCATTTGTATGGGACGCTTCAGGGGATTTGAGCAGACCGTTCTCGGTGCCAGGTACTTCCTTGGCCAACATTGAAGAGGCCGGGGATGAGGTTCATCATCTGGTCGCTTTTGACTTTGGGGCCAAGCGGGCCATTTACCGAAACTTACGCAACAGCGGGTTTCAGGTAACTGTTCTTCCAGCCGACGCGTCAGCCGAAGATGCCCGATCCCACAATCCTGACGCGATCTTTTTATCCAACGGTCCAGGAGACCCTTCGGCTTTGGACTATGCTCATTCGGCTATTCGTGAATTGATCGATGAGTATCCTATCTTTGGCATTTGTCTGGGACATCAGGTCCTTACTCATGCCATTGGAGCAACCACTTATAAATTAAAATTCGGTCATCGCGGGGGCAACCAGCCGGTCAAGAATGTGGAAACCGAAAAGGTATCGATTACTTCGCAGAATCATGGCTTTGCCTCTGATAAAGATGCACTGGAAGCCAACGGTGCCGTGGTCACCGAATACAATTTGAATGACAACACCGTCTCCGGTATGCGGATCGAAGGAAAACCGGTCTTTTCGGTGCAGTACCATCCGGAAGCCGCCCCCGGTCCCAACGATGCTCATTTCCTCTTTTCTTCCTTCCATAAATTGGTTGGTGAGCACAAACGCTCCAAACTGGCCACTGCCTAATTCATGAGCCGGTGCGGGTTACTTTATGACCCCATCTTTTTGGATCATCTAACCGGGCCCGGGCACCCGGAATGCCCCGATCGTGCTTCACATGCCTACGAAGCGATCAAAGATTCCGGACTGTTGAAGCAATGCACCCCAGTTGTCACAAAAGAGTGCCAGATGGCTGATGTCGAGCGAGCACATTCTCAGGCATACCTTACCAGAGCCCAAAGAGATATATCAGGTGGTTTGTCCCAGCTAAGCACTGGAGACACGGTAGTCTGCAAAGATTCATGGTCGGTTGCTCAAAAAGCTACCGGGGGTATTCTCCATGCATTGGATCAAGTGATGGAAGGAACGATCGACCGGGCCTTTTGCCTGACCCGGCCACCCGGTCATCATGCAACCCCAAACCGTGGCATGGGCTTCTGTATATTTAATCATGTCGCAGTGGCCGCCCGTCGGGCTCAGGCGATTCATGGAGTTGGAAAAGTGCTGATTGCTGACTGGGATGTCCACCATGGAAATGGCACCCAGGATATTTTTTACGAGGATGAATCGGTTTATTTTTTCAGCACCCATCAATCCCCCTGGTATCCAGGCTCGGGCAGTCGAGAAGAAACCGGGTCAGGTAAAGGACTTGGATGTACCAAAAATCACCCCCTACCTGCCGGATCAGGACATTCCGAAATTGTGGAAAATGCTTTCGCGGATGATCTTGTACACCGCATGAACCGTTTTAAGCCCGAACTAGTGATTATTTCTGCAGGCTTTGATTCAAGAATGGATGATCCTCTGGGAGATTTTCTACTTGAAGATCCTCACTTTGCAGAACTTACCAAAGTGATGCGCTCGATTGCAGACGAGTATGCAGATGGTCGCGTTTTATCGGTTCTGGAAGGAGGTTACAATCTCCAGGGCTTGGCGTCTGCGTGCGTTTCCCACCTGCAGGCAATGGTAGTCTGATGATCAATTACTCCAGCACACCGATGGGCCGCATGCCTGTAGTTACTTCCTGATCCAATTGTTTCATCCTCGCAAGTAGCTTTTGGGCAAGCTCAGCTTTTTGGGAGGCTAGGTTTTGTTTTTCCCCAATGTCTTTACTTAGGTCATACAACTGCAAGGAGTTGCCTGTCTTTCGCAACTTATAGTTTCCCTGCCTGATTGCCTGAACCTCACGGGTATAATATAGAAATTCCTTACGGGCAGATGGTCCTTTCCCCAAAAGCAGGGCGGATTGATCCAGTCCGTCTATGGGGCCCTTGGTTTTTAACTTTGTTCCGGACAAAGAGGAGAATGTGGGTAGCAAATCGATGGTGGATATCATTTCGTCAGAGTCTGAGCCTGCCTTGATTCTTCCCGGTGCCCAAACAACACACGGCACCCGCATCCCTCCCTCAAAAGTCGTCCCTTTCCCTTCCCTGAGTGGAAGTGCCTGCCCACCATGATGGTTAAAGCGCAACCACGGACCATTGTCAGAAGTATAAATGACCAGGGTATTTTCGCTAATCTTTAGCTGGGTAATCAAATCAATGATCCTTCCAACCTGAGTATCGATA
>JAYNJW010000014.1:0-40096 GCA_038110535.1 Opitutia bacterium
TCTCCCTTGGCCATCATGGAAGACATTTGCATGCCGTTCATCTCCTCGTATTTGATCTTGGCTATTTTGTTCAGGTCGTTCGCCACTTGCCCTTGCATGCGGGTAACCACGCCATAAGTGTGGGCGGCCATTTGGTAGTATTCCATTTGCGTCCACTTGTCGAAAGGGTGGTTATGGCACTGGGCACACACCAACTGGGTTCCAAGAAACAACTCCGCAGTATTGGACATGTTTTCCAAAGGCATACCGTCATCGCGCAAGTAATATCCTACGGCTCCGTTTTCCCAGGGATACCCCTCCGAGGCAATTACACTACGGGCCAAATCATCAAAAGGTACATTTTTAGAGACTTGGGACTTTAGCCAGTCGACATATAAATAACCTGCCCCAATCTGATTGGCGGCACCCATGACATAAGTCTTAGCCCGCAAATGGTCGGCCCACCAGTTAAACATCTGACTTTCATAGGCCTTGGACAGCAGTAATTGGTCAATAAGATTTTCCTTCAAGGCCGTTTGGTCAAAAGGGCGAAGATCATTAAGTTCTGGATAACTGGGAATCCTGCCTGCAGTAGCCAAGTAAACCCGGCGAACCAAAAGGCTATTGGAAAGGTTTTGTGGAGGAGTGATTTTTCTGGCCTCGTGCTCCAACCGAAGAATTTGATTTATTGATGAAACTTCCCTTTTTAGATCCTCTGTAGAAAGACGAAGACCTTTGGCCAAAAGCAAACTGGGAAGAAAAAACACAGATACGCAAAGAGCAAATAATAAGCGAGTCATGATGATGATATTAGATTAAGTAATTCCTACTTCCAGAAACTTCAAAAAGCACGGAAAAAGAAAGAACAAACCCAAAAAAATTTTTAGAGGCCGAGGAGCAATATTAGTACAATATTCTTTCAATCATCCAGTAAACACCGAGCCCAGCGATTGCCAGAGACACAGGAATCACCACACTCCTTCGGTATTTTTGTTCATCGTTGAAACGATAAACTCCGAGAAAAGCCAGCAGGATGACGGCAAGTTGTCCGCCCTCCACACCGAGATTAAATCCAATCAAAGAGATAATCAAAATACTTGGTTCTAAGCGTAGCTCCGATAAAGCTCCCGCAAAACCCAATCCATGAATCAGGCCAAATAAGAAAACGATGATTAATCTTCTGGGATTATAGGTGGGGAAGAAAATATTTTCCAAGGCAACAAAGGCTATACTTCCCGCAATAATTGGCTCCACGATTGAAGAAGGGACGGAGACCCATCCCATGGTTGCCATGCCCAGAGTGATGGTATGAGCAAGGGTAAAAGCAGATACCTGAAGGACTAAAGGTTTCCATTTTCTTGAAAGCAGAAAAATTCCCAGCACAAAGAGAATATGGTCAACTCCAAGTGGCAGAACATGAACAAAGCCTTGTCTGGCGAAGGATAGCAAGGTGCTCAGCGAGTGATTGGAATGGAAACCTCCTGATGGAGAACTGGAGAAGTCATCCAATGGATTTTCTGATGAACCGGTCTGATTTTCCAACGCAGGCAAGGGAAGGACAAAACTTTCTTCCCCAGGGAAAAGGACATTTACCCTGCGGTGGGGAGTGCCATTGATTTGATTGGTGAAAATTAAATCAAGGGCTGCCGTTTCCATTGCCCGAATCTGGTAAGAGGCATTGTTTTCTCTGGAGATCTGGGAATGGGCACGGATGAAAATGATGGTCTCGTTGTTTTCATCCATATTGATGGTTTCAACAAATTCGTAATCAAAATCGGGAAGATACCAATCTTGAGCATTGATTCTAATCTCGAGGGAGCACTCAAGCAGTTCAATGGCCTGATCCAGTAAATCCTGTCGGGAGGATGCATTTAGCTCATCCAGGGCAGAGACCGTTAAAAAAGGTTCAGCTTCTGGATCGTCGGAAAAGGCCCGAGGATCAATTTCCACTTCTATCTGGCTACTTCCATTCTCGTCAAATTTACCAAAAATGGGAAGGTCGGGAATGGGGTGGGCAGCCAAGGATGAGACAAAAAAATTGCAGACTACGCAAAGTAGAGAAACCAGCTGTGTACAAAATAGTTTCATAAAATAAATGGTAGAATTTTAATACTTCTTACTTGTGTATTTTAAAATAGTGGATTGGTAGTTAGTCGTATTATGTTTCTCAACCCTTAACCACACATTGTTATGAAATTCTTTACTACTCTCTTATGCAGCTTATTTTTTGCCGCCTCCGTTTTTGCCGGATGTCCATCCAAAACCATTAAAGGTAAAGTCGTCAGCTTTGATGCTGATTCCAAGACCTTGACGGTAAAGCAGGGCAAAAAGGAAAAGCAGGTACAGGTTTCAAGCAAGACCGCATTGGACGGATTTGAGTGTCCCACCAAACTTGCAGCGGGGGATAGTGTTTCGATCGACGGTTGTAATTGTTCCAGTAAGAAAGCCAGCAAAATTGCTTTGGCCAAAAAATAATAAATCCCGCAAATTCTACTTGCAAAAGCCCTCCTCTTGGAGGGCTTTTGTTTTGGGAGGATTGAGGGAGGATTGAGAAAATTTCTTTCTGCGTTGCAGGCGAAAGTTGCGCAATACCCCCCCCTTTGGCCCAAATAAACAGCAAGGGATAAACAGCAATACCCCAGCTAAGGCCATCGATGCAGAAATGGGAAAGTTCATCCAGTGAGCCAGGTGAATACCTCCAACCGCGTAAAGAATAGACAAAGGTACACAGCTGATAAGAATGGCAGGCAAACGATCAAAAAGAAATGCAGAAGATACGGAGGGAAGGATCATCATTGCCAAAACTAGAATCACTCCGACCGACTCAAAGGATGCCACGATTACCAAAGCCAAGAGTAGCATCAATCCGTATTGTACCCAAAGAACGGGCATGCCCAGTGATTTTGCAAGGCTGAGGTCAAAACTGGTCACTAGTAAAAGGCGGTAGAGAACAAAGGATAATGTCACTGTAGTCAGGCAAACCAGCCCAGTGCTCCAAATAGATTGGTTGCCTAAGGTATATCCCCAAAGCTTTAGTTCTGCTTCCAGTGGAATTAATCCAATCTCGCCGTACAAAATACAGGCTGGATCCAAGTGAACATTGCCAACCTGTAAACTGAGCAAAACAATGCCCAAGGCAAAAAAAGAGGTAAAAGTAAGTCCCATTGCGGCATCTTCTCGCAGGGGCGTCTTGGTACGTAACCATTCGATGCATACGCCGCACCCCACTCCAGCTAGGCATGCCCCAATCCACATAGGACCAACGGATAGGCTGCCGGTGAAGAGATAGGCAAGAACAATGCCTGGCAAGATACCGTGGCTGATTGCATCTCCTAGCAGGGCCATTCTACGAATTACTACGAAAGTTCCCACCAATCCACAGCTCAAACAGACCAGGCTACCCATGATCACAATTTGCAGGTTCCAAGAAACTTGGGAAGGGGTTGCCCATGGCCCTTGCAATATTTCCCAAAGAGGAATCATGGAGTGGGAGGAGGTTGTAAACTTGCCCAACCTCGGTTGATATCATCTTGGCTAGGAATGAGTTTGCCATGTGGGTCTATTCTTGGATTTGCAAGAATGCGCTCAATTTGACGAACGGTCTTTTCTCCAATTACATGCTCAATTTTCTCGGCGTCGTCATGAACATGATCAGGGGCGAAGGAGGCTTCGTTTGTTAAATAGAGCTCCCATAATCTGTGATTGCGGATCATACGACAGGCCAGCTCCCAACCACTTGGTGTAAGGGATAGAATTGTTTCAGCCGGCAGATCATTCTTTTTATCAGCTGTTTGAGGAGTTCTGATGGCGAATCCCTCTCGGATCAAGGCGTCGACTTCCTGTTCAATTTCGCCGTCACTTTTTCGCCTTCGTCGAGCCAGATGTGACTGAGTAAAAAATTCTTGGGTAAAGGCAAATTCTTCGAGTACTTGGTAAGAGGCCTTCAGGGTATTTTCCAGGCGAACCTTCTGGGCCCTTTTCTTTGATCTGGTCCAGGCAGGAATGATCCCTCGGTACGGGCTGAAAAACAAAACCGTTACAAAGAGAAATGATGAGCAAAGAATAATGGTTGGACCAGCGGGTAAATGATTGGTGAGAAACGAAAAAAAGCAGCCCATGAGTCCGCTCAATGCACCCACCATAGCGGATAGGATCAGGAGATGGCTCATCCTGTGGGTAAGCAACCACGAAGTGGCCGCAGGTATGATGAGCAATGCCGATACCAGCACTACGCCAATAATTTGAAGAGAGGAAACAATACAAAATGCCAACAAAGCCCAGAGGAAGAACTGAATGAGATCTACCGGCAACCCAATCGAGCGGGCAAAGGAAGGATCAAAACCTGATACCAAAAGTTCTTTGTTGAGCAGTAGGAAGGTAAAAACAATCAAGCAAAGACAGGCAAGAATCGCGGGCAGGTCAGATTGGGAAAGACCAACCAAGGAACCAAAGAGGTAATTTTCCAAATTGCCCATGCCCCCACCCGAAGATTTTTGTAAGTAGGTGATTAGACAAATTCCCAAGGCATAGAAACCCGACAACACTAGTCCCATGGCACTATCCGGTTTTATCTTGGTGTACTTTTTTAGCAGGGCAATAATCGCAACACCAATAAATCCAGAGAGGGTTGCACCTAGCATTAACCCCCACTGGTTTCTTGACTGGCTCAGGGAGTAACCCACTGCGATCCCGGGCAAAACTGCATGAGACAAAGTATCCCCAAACATCGAAAGCCGCCGGGTCACTATGTATCCGCCCATCAGACCGCAATTGATACCGATGAGAAGGACTCCCACGACAATGACCTGAAGAGAGGGCTCCTCAAAAGACCAAAATCGTAGCGCTCGATCCATCCACTCCTTCCCGGAAGTATCAAATACCTGATCCGCATGCAAGGGGTTGGCACTACACCCGACCAATGAAAAGAGCAGGTATCTGAATTTGTTCATCCGGTTGGCCAAATGCATTTGAAATGTTCCGATTTAAGGCTAGTGACTGGTAACTTTGCGGCTGCCTACTTCCGAGAGAACCGTGAGCTTGCCACCATAAGTTCTTTGCAGAAGCTCGTTGGTAAAAACCTCGCTGGTTTTGCCATATGCCACTAAGCGAAGGTTCAACAGGGCCAGTTGATCAAAATATTCCCGGGCAGTGGATAGATCATGGTGTACCACCATCATGGTTTTTCCTTGATCCCGAAGTTGTTTAAGCAATGCAATAATATTTTTTTCAGTAACTGCATCTACCCCTTCGAAAGGTTCGTCCATCAAATATAAATCACTCTGCTGGGCGAGGGCACGGGCAAGAAAAACCCGTTGTTGTTGCCCACCAGACAGGCTGCCGATTTGCCGGTTTGCATAAGGCAAAAGATTCATCTGTTCAAGGCATTCAGACGCGAAAAAACGGTCCCTTTTGCTGATTTTCCGGAACCATCCAGTGTGCCCAAATCTACCCATTAGCACTACATCCATTGCCGTAACCGGAAAATCCCAGTCTACACTCTCCCGCTGAGGAACATAACCAATTCGGGTGATTGCTTTGTGCCCTTTATTACCAAATATTTTAATGTAACCATCCTCAGGCTTTATCATACCCATTACCGTTTTAATCAGGGTAGATTTACCTCCACCATTGGGGCCGATAATTCCTACCAATGAGCCTTCCTCCACATTCAGATCAATCCCGTAAAGGACGGGTTTCTGTTGATAAGCCACGGTAAGATCGTGGATTTCAAGGGGTATGGGCAAGGGAATGTTCACTGCTTTTTTTGTAAGGCCTTTTCAATAGTCCGTAAATTATGAGCCATCATTCCTTGCCAGGTGGATGTGGAAAGATTCTCCCCTTTGGGGCCCTTGGCAAGCTGGTTGTCTGGCCCCAAGGCGTCGGAAAATACGGTGCCCCCAATAACCGAGCCGGTTTCCCGGGCAATTTCATTGAGGGCCTTGGGGTTTACGCTACTTTCAACAAAAAGGGCAGGGGAGCGGTGCTTACGGATGAAATCAACCAAGTTGGCCCGGTCTGCCAAACCGGCTTCGGCGATGGTATTGATGCCCTGCAGGGCAACGACCTGAATACCAAAATGACGTCCAAAATATCGAAAGGCATCATGACTGGTTATTAAGATTCGCGAAGTTTCGGGCAGGCTTGCAACCAAAGATTTTCCCCAATGATCGAGCTCGTTTATCGATCGTTCAAATTTTAAAAAATTCGAGACAAACAACTCCTTCTTTTGGGGGATAAAATCGGAAAACTTTTGGCTGAGCAAGCGACCGCACTGAATCCACAAATCTGGTGAGAACCAAAGATGAGGGTCGACAGGTTCGTTGCTATCCTGTCCTTGCATTAATTGATCCTTGGGCAATGCCAAGCAGGGGGAGTAATGAAATTTCCCCTCTCTTTTCACATCCTCTAGAACGCGGGCAATCTTGCCTTCGAGAGAGAGACCATGAAACAAGACAAAGTCTGCCCCATGAAGATGGCTAATATCCTGAGCTGATGCTTGGTAAGAGTGTGGGTCCACTCCAGGTTTCATCAGTGCGATCACTTTGATGTGATCCCCCCCGATCTGCCTGGCCAGATCGGAAAGCTGGGTGGTGGTGGCAACCACCAAGGGCTTTCCGTTTTCCGGCGGGTCCGTTTCCTGAGTCCCTCCACAACCGCAGAGTGAAAAAAGAATCAGCAGTGCTTGAAAGATGGGCAGTAAACTGTACATCGGTAAAATTAGGTTATTAAAATTGTTAACTTTGATTAATCAAAGTTTACTTTAATAGGCTTGAAAAAAAGGAGGGTCAAGAACAGGATGTCCCTTTTTCTCTCCCCATGCCAAGTTCAACCGTAGAGAATTATCTCAAGCAAATCCTGGTGGAATCGATTCAAGCAGAATCATCCGAGGTGGCCATGGGTAAAGTCGCAGATTGTCTGCAGGTGACTCCTGGTACTGCCACCACCATGATCAAGAGCCTGGAAAAAAAGGGCTGGGTAAGATACCGCCCGCGCAAAGGAGTTAAGTTAACTCCGGCCGGACGAAAAGTCGGAATGAATATGTTACGAAGGCATCGCCTGCTCGAAACCTTCCTGGTTGAAACCCTAGGGCTGGATTGGGGAGAAATTCATGACGAGGCCGAAGAATTAGAGCATGCAATCTCCGAAAAAGTACTGGAGAAACTCGATGATTTTCTGGGTCGACCCAGTCATGATCCCCACGGCGATCCAATTCCTACCAAGAGTGGTACCATGCCCAAGGCGTCCAATCGCAGTTTGCTTGATTGTGCCGCGGGAGATTGCGTAAGGATTGAATCGATTCAGGATCAGGGAAGAAAATTTCTGCAATTTGCCCGAAAAAATAAACTGGTTCCGGGAAAGAGAATCGAAATTGTTCGCCATGACCAGATTGCAGACTCAATCGAATTAAGGGTGGAACAAAAAACCATTCTTAGTTTGGGATCCAAAACCGCGGCAAAAATTGTAATTTGTTCGTAAAAAGGTGAAAATTTAAAAAAAAAGGTGTTGCACCCAAAGTTATGATTTTGTGAAACAAACATTACCCTATCTATTTTTAACCCCATTGTCATAAGCTATGCCTAGATCTGTAACCCTCTTCACCGGCCAGTGGGCCGATCTCTCCTTACCTGACCTTGCCGCCAAGGCCTCCCAAATGGGATATGACGGTCTTGAGCTGGCCTGTTGGGGCGATCACTTTGATGTCGATAAAGCAGCAGTATCCAAAAAATACTGCCAGGAGAGATGGGAAATTCTCAGTGATCATGGACTTACATCTTTTGCCATCTCCAGCCATCTAGTTGGTCAAGCGGTCTGTGACTTGATTGACGAGCGTCACAAAGCAATCCTGCCGGCTGATGTTTGGGGTGAGGGTGATCCTGAAAAAGTTAGAAAGCGGGCGGCCAAAAAATTAGCGAAAACAGCTAAAGCTTGCCGGAATTTTATCAATGCCAAGCCGGGAAGAAAAAAGAAGGACGACTTTCCCGCGGTAGTCAATGGATTTACTGGGTCTAGCATTTGGCACTCGATCTATGCATTTCCTCCGACAGATCAGGCTTACTGGGACAAAGGCTTTGAAGATTTTGCGAAGCGTTTTGGCCCAATCCTCAATGAATTTGAAAAACAAAATGTGAATTTCGCCCTGGAGGTACATCCAACGGAGATAGCCTTTGATATTGCCAGTGCCCAGCGTGCGATTGAAGCAGTCAAGGGGCACAAAAGATTTGGATTTAACTACGATCCTTCCCACTTGGGATATCAGGGTGTCGATTATGTGAAATTTATCCGTACTTTTCCGGACCGAATCTATCATGCACACATGAAGGATGCATGGTGGGGCCACGGGGATGGATCGGTTGGTGTTTTCGGTGGTCATACCACCTTTGCGGATCCCCGGCGTTTTTGGGATTTCCGTTCGATTGGAAGAGGAGATGTGAACTTCGAGGAAATCATCATTGCATTAAATGATATCGGTTATGCCGGGCCTCTCTCAGTCGAATGGGAAGATAGCCGGATGGATCGTTTCCACGGTGCGGAAGAGTCCTGTTCATTCGTGCGAAAGCTGGACTTCAAGCCCAATGAAATGGCGTTTGATTCTGCCTTCGACAAAGAAAATCAATAGAACATTTGAATCATGAAAAATAGAAAACTTCGCATGGGTATGGTTGGTGGCGGCAGGGGAGCTTTTATTGGTGGAGTTCACCGCCGTGCCGCTGCCTTGGACGGACAGATTGAATTAGTTGCAGGTGCATTTTCCTCCGATCCGAAAAAGTCCGTCCTTTCCGGCAAAGATTTTTTTATCGATCCGTCCCGGGTCTATACCTCGTATCAGGAAATGGCAAAGAAGGAGAGTGCCATGCCAGTGGGCGAGAGAATAGACTTTGTTTCCATCGTGGTGCGCAACCACCTGCACTTCAAGGTAGCCAAGACATTCCTCGAGGCTGGGATCAATGTTATTTGTGACAAACCGGCAACTTTCACTTTGGCGGAAGCAAGGGAGCTCAAAAAAATCATAACCAAAAGCAAAAAGGTATTTGCTCTGACTCACAATTACACAGGTTATCCCATGGTCAAACTGGCCAGGCAAATGGTCAAAAAAGGCGAGCTTGGCAAGATCATCAAAGTAGTCTGCGAATATCCGCAGGGCTATGCGATTACTGCTCTTACCGGTGAGGATAAATCCATTGCCAATTGGCGTGCGGACCCCAAGGTGGCTGGCATTTCAAATTGTATGGGTGACATTGGTACGCATGCCGAGAATCTGGTTCATTACATAAGTGGACTGGAGATCGATTCTCTCTGTGCCGATCTATCGGTCAATATTCCTGGCAGGCAACTGGACGACGATGGCAATGTGCTCGTCCGTTTTAAGGGTGGGGCCCGGGGGATCATCTATGCGTCCCAAGTATCCAATGGAGATGAGAACAACCTTAACATCCGTGTTTATGGGACCAAGAAGTCGCTTGAGTGGCACCAGGAAGATCCCAATGATTTGATTGTTAAGGATGCCCGCGAGCCCCGTCAGGTCTACCGACGTGGAAACGGATATGTGACTGGAACAGCAGCTGAACACACTCGTATACCCTTTGGGCACCCGGAAGGCTTCATTGAAGCATTTGCCAATGTTTACAACTGTGCTGCGGTTGCGATTCGCGATGAAATTTCAGGAAAATTTCCCCGAAAATCGGGCTACGACTACCCGGATATCCGCGATGGAATCATCGGGATGGCCTTCATTGAAACCGTGGTAAAAAGTTCAAACTCCAAACAAAAGTGGGTCAAGTTTCCTGCTATTCCAAAGTAATCTTTTTCAATTACTTAAATTTGTTATGACACAAAAAATAGGAATCATCGGAGCAGGTGGCATGCTCCAATACCATGCTCCTGGTTTTCATGCGGGAGGAGCAGAAATTGTTGCTATTTGTGACATGAATGCGGAAGCGGCCAAGAAGGCAGCCAAGACCTATGGTGCGTCCCATGTTTTCTCTGACTCCCAAAAAATGTTGGAAGAATTGCCTGATTTGGATGCGATCAGTATCATCACTCCAAACCGTACGCACAAACCGCTTGCGATCGAGGCACTCGAGGCTGGTAAACATGTCTTTTGTGAAAAGCCTCCTGCTTTGAATGCGTTGGAAGTAGCAGAAATGAAAGCAGCCGCAGAACAAGCAGGCAAGACCTTGATGTTCAACTTTAACAATCGTGCCCGCCCTGAATCCTATGCTATGAGAAGCTACCTGGAGTCCGGCCAAGTCGGTCAAATAAATTCGGCACAGGCAAAGTGGATTCGCCGGACCGGGATTCCCGGGTTTGGAGGCTGGTTTACCAATAAGGCTCAGTCAGGCGGTGGCCCTTTGATCGATCTGTTGCACATGATTGACCTGGCTCTCTTCTACATGGACTATCCCAAACCCAGTCATGTCCTTGCCCAAACATTTGACAATTTCATTACCGATAAAGGATTTAAGGGCCCATGGGGAATTCCTGATGTTTCCGATGGTATTACGGATGTGGAAAGTGCCGCTCATGGATTTGTGCGATTTGAAACCGGTCAGGTTTTGAATTTTCAGGTATCCTGGGCGGAAATGAACAAACGCGAAGAAGTCTCGGTGACCTTCCAGGGTACGAAGGCCGGCGGAATGGTCCGTCGCTTATTTGGACGCGATGGCATTGATGCAACCGCACAGGACGACTGTGAATTATACTTTCAGGAGCATGGCCGGTCGGTTGACCGATCGATCACCGTGGAAGCATGTGAAGATATGGGGAGGATTCGGTCTGCACAAAATTTCGCTCTTACTCTTGCAGGCAAAGAGGCCCCGCTTAACACACCGGAACAGGCACTTGCACTTATGAAAATTATCGATGCCACTTATGAGTCTGCCCGGTGCGGCAAACCAGTGGAAATTTCATAAGTTGGGTTGGTTCTCCTGAGCTTGCCAACCACCGGTTCCTCCATTATGTTCAACCGTTATTTATGAGCAAACAGTACAACAAATTAATCAAGCGCCGCCGTCGGGCAGCTTACTTGGCCCGTCGTAAAAAAGCACTTGCCGATGCCGCTCCCTCCAAAGCAGCCCCCAGGGCAAGGCCGTCCAAGAAAGTTTCCAAGACCGTTCCCAAAAAGCTAGCCGCCAAAGAGGAGCCAAGCAGTGTTGCCGCCGAAGTGAAGTCTTCGGACAAGGCTACTGCGGCTGATGTTCTGGGTCCTGATTCCGGTGCTTCAGAAGCAACCGAAGCCCAAGAGGCTCCCGTTGCAGCCGAAGAATAATTCAAGCTGCGAAGAGGGCAATGCGGGCACCCATCAAGATTCCCGCAGTTCTATGGTTTGTTTTCCTCAGCCTAGCAATCCAGCTATGGTCTAATGTTGAGCTGGAGGTTCGGAATAAATCTTACTTTTCTGTCCGAGATTTTAAACGAATCCCGGAATTCTTCCGTGGCGAGGAATACGAGGGATGGAAAGTCTACTGCCGATCCCGCCCGAACGAGCGGGAAGGGTTTTATTTTGTGGTTAAAGTGGATGGATCGTTGAAGAAACTCCCCCAAGGAGTTCATTGGGCGTTGGATTGGATTGTTGCTCCCGATCCTATGGCGCAGTCCATTAAAATCCCCATCGATAACAAGGAAATTCTGGGCAAGGAAGTATTTATTGGACTGACTGGTCAAGACTGGCCAGACCCATCGGCTAAACCTCTTGCCTGGCGGTTGTGCCTTGTGGGAGGAGAGGGTGACACGATCGCAAAAAGCCAGAGTTTTTTATGGTCCAAATAACCTTTTTATCTGTACCTGATGGCAGGTAAATGGGAGCCTATCGGGCCGAGCAACACATTCTCACTTTTGGGGCTGCGAGAAACCTTGCTGGGGGGGCAGAGCTTTGCTTGGTCCGCAAAGGGGACAGACCAGTGGATCGGGGTGATCGGACATGCCCAGGTGGAATTGAGATGGATTGCCGGTCAATTGCAATGGCGATCTACCGGGCCTACTCCCCTAAGAAAAAAAGACCTCTGGGATTACCTATGGCTCGAGGATTCGTACCTCGAAGCCGCCGACTCCTTGCCTTGGCGAAGTGATGCAATTTTGAGCCGGGCAATGCAGGGATTTCCGGGCTTGAGAATTCTGCGGCAGCCCATTGACGAAGCCCTAATGGTTTTTCTTTTGAGTTCGGCCAAGAGCATTCCTCAAATCAAACAATTACGGGATAAAATCCATCAGTTATTGGGTGATGAACTGAACGAGGGAATGCACGCTTTCCCTGGTTGGTCCAGGTTGCAGAATTTAAGCGAGAGGGAGGCAAGAAACCTCGGGATGGGATACCGAGCAAAATATTTGGTCGGTACGGCCCAGTTCTTGAAAAAAAACCCACACTTTTTGCACAGCCTGAAAAGTTTATCCTATCCGCAAGCGAAATTAAAATTAATGGAACTGCCCGGGGTTGGACCCAAAGTGGCAGATTGCGTTTTGCTTTTTGGTGGACAAATGCACCAGGCTTTTCCTATCGATACTTGGATACTTCAATCCTTGGCGAAGCAGTATGGGATGAGCGGATGGAAAATTTCACAGATGCAAGAGTTTGCCCGTATTCATTTTGGGCAGTACGCGGGTCTGGCCCAACAGTTTCTTTTTTCATACCAACGAAGCCTTTCACAAAACCTGGAGGGGAAGGGTAGAAAAATTTGACAATGTTCTTTCCAATCGCAAGGAGTGGCACAAGTATTGCCTACCTGAAAAATTAATCGCTTGATGAGTGTCCCCAACCAATTCCAAAATTACACCAAGGAACATTTCTTTGACGAAATGTTTTCGGGAGGTGGGGAGTTGAAGGCCCGGACGCATTACGAAAAAATTTATCAGCGACTGGACCGGTTGACCGAGGCGGAAATTTCGGAGCGGCGTCAGCAGGCAGATTCCTCCTTTCTGGAACATGGAATCACTTTTACGGTTTATGGAGATGAGGGAGGAACGGAAAGAATTTTTCCATTTGATCTGATTCCCCGGGTCATTCCGGCAAGCGAATGGAAATTGGTCGAAAGTGGTCTGAAGCAGCGCATCATCGCATTGAACTTATTTCTTAACGATATTTATCATGAGAGAAAAATAATTAAGGACGGGATCATTCCTGAGGAAATTGTCAATTCTTCCAAAAACTATCGTCCGGAAATGGTTGGATTTGATCCCCCCCAGGAGGTATATGCCCATATCTGCGGAACTGATTTAATACGAGATGATCAGGGAAATTACCTGGTCCTGGAGGACAATGCACGCTGCCCCTCCGGTGCTTCCTATCTTTTAGAAAATCGGGAGATTATGAAACGGGCGTTTCCTCAGACCTTTGGGGGAATGTCGGTTCGATCGGTCGAAGCCTATCCTGATTTGTTGTTACGCACCTTGGAATATTTGTCCCCCCGCAAATCCCAAAAGCCAGTCTGTGTGTTATTGACTCCCGGAGTCTACAACAGTGCCTATTTTGAACACACCTTTTTGGCCAGGCAGATGGGAATCGAAATTGTCGAAGGAAAAGACCTAATTGCGATTGATTCCTGCATATACATGAGGACGACCAGAGGCTTGGTGCAAGTGGATGTGATTTATCGAAGACTGGATGATGACTTTCTTGACCCGATGGTCTTCCGGAAAGAGTCCATGCTGGGTGTAGCGGGTTTGATGGACGCTTATCTCAAAGGTAATGTTGCTTTGGCGAATGCCGTGGGTACAGGGGTGGCGGATGATAAAGTTACCTATGCGTATGTTCCGGATATGATTAAATATTACCTCGATCAGGAAGCGATCCTGCCCAATGTGCCCACTTATTTGTGCTGGCGAGATACGGACCGTGCCCATGTGTTAGAAAACCTGGAAAACTTGGTGGTCAAAGCAGCCAATGAATCAGGCGGATACGGAATGTTAATTGGGAACCAATCAACGGCGAAGGAACGCGAGCAATTTGCCAGACTGATTCAAGCCCATCCCAGAGAATATATTGCTCAGCCGATCATTTCTCTTTCCCGTCACCCAACCTTTTGTCCCGAGGGAATTGCGGGCAGACACGTGGATTTGCGCCCCTTTATTTTATATGGAGAAGATGTAGAAATTGTACCTGGTGGTTTGACCCGGGTGGCTCTCAAAAAAGGATCTTTGGTGGTAAATTCCTCTCAGGGTGGGGGAAGCAAAGACACCTGGGTATTGCGGGAATTTTAAAAATGCTTTCTCGGGTAGCAGATAATTTGTACTGGATGAGCCGTTACATCGAGCGGGCAGATGGAATGGCCCGGATGATTCAGGTTCATCAAAGCAAGGCCCTTGAGTATGCACAGAATGACCAACAACTGGAGGAATTTTGGCAACCAGTCCTTCAATCTATTTGTGCAGAATCTTTCCAACCTGCTGAGGAGGGGGGAAAAGAAATTGGGAAAACATTGATTTTTGCTGAATCCTTTACGAATTCTATTCTCTCCTGTGTTTCTCTTGCCAGGGAAAATGCCAGAATGGTCAGAGACCAATTATCGGAGGAACTTTGGCTGGAGTTAAATAATATCTATTTATTTTTCCATAACGGAGATGCCGAAGACCTTTACAACCAAGGGCCTGACCTTCTCTTGGATAGAATCACCCGGTTCTCTCTTGTTTTTCAGGGGCTTGCTGATGCGACCATTCCACATGGTGAAGGCTGGAGATTTCTTTCACTGGGAAAATACCTCGAGCGAGCGGACCAAACGAGCCGAATGCTAGATACCTTGAACCTCAGGCTGAAAGAACCTTCCCGGGCGGATTTGATGTCCGTGCTACGATGCTGCATTGCCCTGTCTGCTTTCCGTCAACAGTTCCGCGGTCGTCTCTCCCTTCAGAATGTTGCAAGCTTTCTTCTTTTCTCGGAAGATTTCCCTAGGTCTATTCGTTTTTGTACAAGGGCTATTGATCATAGCCTGCATGCAATTTCGGGAGTGCCAACCGGCACTTTCTCCAATGAGGCAGAAAGATTGACTGGCAGCACCTTGGCCATGGTGAATTTTACTGACTGGAGCCAAATACAGACGAAAGGGCTGCACCAGACATTGGATGAATTGCAGACTACCCTAATTGAAATTGGTCAGCGTGTATTTGAAACCTATGTTTTGCTCCCATCTGAAATTAAAAGCCTGGGCGAACGAACCTCCGCCCAATTAGCCCAATCACAGCAACAGCAGTGAGTCCCAAAAGGATTCATTGTATGCTCGGCTAGTACGATCTGCTTCTTTGGATTATGCGACTGTATGTATTTCATCGGACAAGCTACCGGTACCCAAGCCCGGTGATCCAGAGCTTTAATGAGTTGCGCTTACATCCGCCAAGTAACGATTGGCAAAGATGCGTATCCTCAACCCTCTCCATATTGCCGGTTTGCCGACCCCAGAGTTATTTGGATTTGAATGGTAATATTGTCCACCATTTTGAACTTCCTGAGAAGCACCAAAAATTAGTAATTGATGCAAGATCCGTGGTTGAAACTAGACCACGGGTGGACTTTGAAAATTTTCCGTATGGAGTAAATCTAACTCGTTTATCCGAGATGGAAGGAGTTCCTGAGTACCGTGACTATTTGCAAAGTTCAACCTATGTTGAGATTAATCCTACGGTCTGGCGAATGGCGGTCGATTTGCAAGGAGATACGAAGGATGTTTTCCAGACTGCCTATCAAGTGATGGAATTCATTTACCAAAATTTTGAGTACTGCAAGTCGACCACTACTGTGGATACCCATGCAAATGAAGTCCTCGATATCCGCCGAGGCGTGTGCCAAGACTTTGCTCATGCCGCCCTTGCACTTTGCCGATGCCTGGGGATACCGGCCCGTTATGTGAGTGGATATTTTTTTGATTCCACCCGAGACCGCCGGATGCGTGGGGCGGAAGCATCGCATGCCTGGATTGAAGTGATGATACATGGGCATGGTTGGTTTGGGCTGGACCCAACCAATAACCGGGTGGTCGATGATACTTACATTATTTTGGCAACCGGCAGGGACTATCGTGATGTGGCTCCAATCACAGGTTCTTATTATGGTCCCAGACCCAATCAATTGGAGGTGACCGTGAGGGTCAAACGGTCCGACGATTAAAACGAAAAATTTTTCGACCGATTAGCGGCGGGGATGGAGTGAATCAGTTGCTGGGTATAATTCGTCTGTGGAGAACTGTAGATTTCTTTCGCGGGTCCGCTTTCCACAACCCGGCCCTTTTGCATGACCGATATTTCATCGGACATGAATTTAACGACCCCCAGATCGTGGGAAATAAAAAGATATGTCAATCCACGGGAGGCCTGTAGGGTTTTTAATAAATTGAGCACTTGAGCCTGTACGGACACATCCATCGCACTGACACACTCATCGCATACAATAAATTCTGGCTCCGTGGTAAGGGCTCTGGCCACGCATATCCTCTGCCTTTGTCCACCTGAGAACTCGTGGGGATAGCGGGCCAGATGTTCAGCTCCCAGACCAACTTCCTCCAATAGGTCAACCACCCGTTCGGTTCGCTCCTTTTTGGACCTCCCAATTTGGTGCACAACCATGGGCTCGACCAGGGTTTGCTCAACGGTCAGGCGTGGATTGAGCGATGCATAAGGATCCTGAAAGATGATCTGCATGGACTTACGAAAGCTCATTTGATTGCGATAGCCAAGAGAAGGGAGTGGATTTGCGTGAAATAAAATTTCTCCCGATGTCCGTGGTACTAAGTTGAGCAATGTCCGACCCAGAGTAGTTTTGCCTGAGCCAGATTCCCCTACCAGTCCATGGGTAGTTCCCTGTTGAATAACTAGATCCACACCATCAACCGCCCGTACAGATCCCTCATCCGTGGAGAATTCAACTGTCAGGTTTTTAGCCTCAATCAATGTCTTGTTGGATTTTAAATAACTTGCTGCCGGTGCCTCGATCAAATTATCCCCGCTGGGGGCATCCGTTCGAGGATGGATAAAGTCCTCGACTGTGGGCAATCTGTCCTTGGTGTTTTCCAGAGTTGGACGGCAGGCAATCAGGGCCTTCACATAGGGATGTTGAGGATTTTGGAAGATTGCTGAGGTTTCATTTTGCTCGACCACCTTGCCTCGGTACATCACTACCACCCGATCGGCCAGTTCTGCGACCAGTCCCAGATCATGGCTTACAAAAAGCACACTAACGCCCAGATCGTAGCAGAGTTCCCGCATGATATTCAAAACTTTTGCCTGCACCGTGACATCAAGGGCAGTCGTTGGTTCATCGGCGAGGAGCAAGGAAGGTTCTGTGATCAAGGCCATCGCAATCATGGCTCGTTGGCGCATCCCTCCAGAAAATTCGTGAGGATAGGCACGAGGATGTTCAGTAACCCGATTAACTCCCACTTTGACAAGCATTTGTTGTGCTTTACTTTTTGCCTCCGCTGGGCTGCACATTTTGTGAATGAGTAAAGGTTCAGCAACTTGGTCAAGCACCGGTAGGTAAGGGTTAAGGCAACTCATCGGATCCTGAAAGATCATGGAAATTTCTTTGCCACGGATTTTTGCCATATGATCATCCGTTTGCTGAAGCAGGTTTTTTCCTGACCATTCAATCTTTCCTTGACCAAATTGGGCAGGAGGGGAGGGCAGTAGCTGAAGGATGGAATTGCAGGTAACCGATTTTCCAGAACCGGACTCACCGACAAGCCCGACAATCTCTCCTGGACCTATGGAAAGACTGATTCCGTCCACGGCCTGAATAATGCCTTCGCGGGTATGAAAGCCGACATCTAAATTTGTAATGGTAAGTTGTCCCATGTGTTCAGTCCTTGGATGATTTTGGGTCTAGTGCATCTCGTAAACCATCCCCCAGAAAGTTAAGCGCAAATAAAGTAAGGCAGAAAAATGAACCTGGGAAAAAGAGCAACCATGGGGCGGCATCCATCTTTTCCGCACCCTCCTTGATTAAACTGCCCCAGGAGCTCATCGGTGCCTGCACGCCCAGCCCAAGAAAGCTCAGCACCGCTTCCAGTAACATTACTGCCGGAACTGTAAGGGTGGCGTAGATGATAATTGGACCAATCAGGTTGGGAAGCAGGTGGCGGAAAAGGATGCGGCCATGGGAATAGCCTAAGGCCCGGGCTGCTTCGATAAACTCCGCATTCTTCAAATGCAAGGTTTGAGCACGGGTTATCCGGGCCATAGTCAGCCATTCGACCGCCCCTATTGCTAAAAAGAGCAGTAGAAAATTCCGACCGAACATGACCATTAGCAAAATTACAAAAATAATAAAAGGGAGGGAGTACAACACATCCACCAGGCGCATCATCCAGGCATCCATACGGCCACCGGCATAACCGGAGAGCATGCCATAAGTCACGCCGATAACCAAGGAAACTAAGGTCGCCAGCAGTCCGACGGCCAGAGAAATCCTCCCTCCATAAGTGGTACGGGCAAAAAGATCGCGACCCAGATTATCAGTGCCGAACAGATAGGTTGAATCGGGACTTTGGAAGATATGATCAAGGTTTTGTTGATCGTAAGAATGAGAACCAAGCATTGGCCCGAAAACAGACACCAAGGCAATCCCAACCAGAAGAAAAAGACTGACCATTGCCATTCGGTTTGCCCGTAAGCGGAGCCACGCATCACGGCCGAGGGATGAGGGTGGGCGAACATTCATCTTTGTTGACGAGCTTTGGGATCGAGCCAGGCCTGCAGGAGATCGACTAAAAGATTGAGGAGTATGATCAGGGAGGCATAGAACAAAACTGTTCCCAGTACCATGGTGTAATCACGGTTGAAAGCGGCGGTAACAAAAAACTTTCCTAAACCGGGAATGAAAAAAATACTTTCAATAACAAATGAACCACTGATTAAACCAGCAAATGCAGGGCCCAAAAAAGTAACCACCGGCAAAAGCCCACCGCGGGCGGCATGCCTGCTGAGTATTCTCCAGGCGGATGCTCCTTTTGCCCGGGCAGTTCGGACATAGTCCTGTTGTAAAGTTTCCAGCATTCCGGCCCGGGTAAGCCGGGCAATGTATGCGGCATAAAACAAACCGAGAGTCAGGGAAGGAAGGACCCAGTCGGACGGACCGTACCAGCCCAAGGGAGGCAACATGCCCAGCTTGGTCGAGAGGGCAAAGATAAGCAATGGGCCAAGTACGAATGTCGGCAGACAGATTCCGGCCATGGACATGCTCATCGGCAGGTAATCCATCCAACTGTTTCGTCTTAGGGCCGCAATCATACCAGCCGGTATTCCGATCAGCAGGGCGATCAGCAGGGATAAAATACCCAGTGTTAATGAGACGGGAAATGCGGTTGCGATTAATTCAGAAACTTCCCATTCCGGGTATTTAAAGGATGGACCAAGGTCACCCCGCAAGAGGTTCTTTAAATAGAGCAGGTATTGATCCAGCAAGGGCTGATCCAATCCGAAATGACTTTCCAGTTTCACTTTGATCTCATGCGGAATGGACCGTTCCGAATCAAAGGGCCCTCCAGGAGCATAACGGGTCATAAAAAAAGTAAGGGTGGCGATCACCCACAAAGTGGGCACAGCCTGGAGGACTCGGGAAACAATAAGTTTGCTCATGGATCTCCCTCCTTTGCCAAGTAAACATATTTGTATGGATGGTGATCCAGCAGGGTTGGATACCATCCCCTGACCGTGGGGTGACGCAGGGTCAGATGAACATAAAAATATAAGGGCAAGATGGGAAATTCTTCTGCCAATAGGTTTTCGCAGGTTTGAAAATTTTTCCACCTTTCCTCGGAGGAGTTGGAAATTTCTGCCCTTCGCAAAGCTTCGTCATAGCGTTGGTTTCCCCATCCTGTCATATTTAAACCTTCACCTGTTCTCCACATATGTAAAAAGGTATGCGGGTCGATATAGTCTCCTATCCATCCGGCCCGAGCCAGTGTGAATTCGCCTTTGGCCACGGTGGAGAGAAAGACTTTCCACTCCATGTTAAGCAATCGGATTTCCACGCCCAGAATATCTTTCCACATCCCAGAAAGAGCTTCGGCCACTTTCTTGTGACCTTCTGAAGTATTGTAGGTCAGTTCAATAGGTGGCAACCGGTCCATTCCATTTTCCTGAAGATATGTGCGGATCAGGGCTTGGGCCGCTTCGGGATCGTGTCGGAATTTGGGCAAAGGCATAAAACCCCCCGTGCCCGGGGGAGTAAAACTGGTCGCAGGCACCTGACCACCTTTGAGTACTTTCTCCACCAGTCTTTGCCGGTCAATGGCGAGGGAAAAAGCCTCGCGGACGCGTTGGTCATCAAAAGGGGGGGCTTGAAGATTGAAGCGGTAAAAGTAGGTCCCAAGGTAGGGCTCAAAATGCAACTCTTTGGGATACTCTGCCTGGAGAAAATCAATCCGGTCGGCGGATACGCTCTGGGTCAAATGAAGAAAACCTGACCGGTAAGCACGCTCCTCTGTGTAGACCGCTTCGATCGGATAGAAGCGAATGCCCCTTAAGCGAACAGTCTTCGCGTCCCAATACTGTTCGTTCTTTTCCACTTCGATCACCGAGTTTATGTGATGGTTTGTCAGGCGAAAAGGGCCGTTGCCAATAAAGTTTTTCGGCTTCGTCCATGCCGTCCCTATTTTTTCGTAGGCATTAAAATATTCGATGGTTGGTTGGTGAACTGGAAACCAAGAGAAATGATTGAGCAGTTCTAAAAAATAGGGAAGCGGATTTTCCAATGTCAGCCTAAGTGTGTAGTCATCCAATGCTTCTACCCCCACTTCTGCCTCTTGCCAGGTTTTGATGCCCTGATGGAAAGCTTTCGCATTTTTTAATGGATAGAGCATGGAGGCATACTGGGCACCCAGGCTGGGATTGAGCATGCGACGGAAGGAATAAACAAAATCATGGGCGGTCACGGGATCCCCATTGCTCCAACGCCCATTCTTTCTCAGCTTAAAAGTGTAGGTTGTCCCATCCTGTGAAATACTCCAGGACTGAGCTACTCCAGGACTGGGCTTTAATGATTTTGGATCTTCGCTCACCAACCCTTCCAGCAGGGCGGAAAGTATATTGTGGGCAGCGACGCTGGTGGCCAGGTGTGGATCCAAACTTTGTGGCTCGGAACCCAGCCCAAAGTGGAGAATTTGCTCTTCCAGTGCGGTCTCGATATTGGAGGGTTGAGAGCAGCCCAACAATATCCATGCCAAAGGCCAGATCGAAAATAATCGGGAAAAAAGAAGGGAGAGAAAAAAATCCTTTGATGATTGCATGGTTTAATCAGCACCAAATACGAAAGAGGCATTCCAGTATGGCAAGCAAAAGGATAGAAAATGCGAAGATATCCTTGGTTTGGCCCGGAAGGGTGAAGCTATATCCAAAATATAAACATTCTGGTTGGGCTTGGCTTTTCCGACCGTAGGGGACCGAAAAAAGAAAAGGCTTGCGGGAATTTCGTGTGCTGTCTTTTATCCGATGATATACCCTTAATCCCTAGAAATTTACTATGTTAAAGCCTTTGGCCTTTTGTATTTTCGTTCTTCTCTCTCTTGCAATATCTTCTCAGGCACAAAATCCTGCCGATATGCCGATGCGTCAAGTGATGAGCGAGGCACAGGAATTGATTGGAGCGGGTGATTTCGGCAGTGCCGCCCCCTATTTAGACCAGTTGGAGATCCGTTTTGCCGGAGAGGGCAACCCAGAGGTGGAGAAGATATTAGAGCAGTTTGGTTTTGTTCGGGGAGTGGGGTATATTCAGAACTTCGGTAAAACCGGGGACATGTCCAATATGCAAAAAGCGGCAGATGCGTTTGCTAAATTTGTGGAAAAATATCCTGAAAATGAGAACGCCGTATCCGCCATGCAGCAACGAACAACTTGTTTGCGTGCCTTGCAGAAATGGGAGGAGGCTGCCGAAGTCATCGAAGAACTTTTGGACGAAAATAAGCCATTTAAGAAAAAAATTCTCAAAAGAAGTGAGCTCATGAATCTGTATTATGGAAGGGCACAGTGCTATCACATTAAGCAGAATTGGAGAATGGGGGAAAATGCATTTTCCGAATTGTTAAAGTTTTCGGATTTGGCTAAAGATGAAGACCGGGCCGCTTACGCTGTTTCATGCATGGTTGAAATGTTTGTGCAGGAAAGACGAATCGATGAGATCTTTCCTTTACTGCCCAGATTGTCTGGGGATACGCCGGCCCGTTTTGACCTGCGTTTAAATGTGAACCTCATGCAGGGTGCAGAAGTTCTAAAAGAGCAGGACAGGCACGTGGAAGCCTCTTTGCTTTTTGCCCTTACCATGACCACCGAGGAGATTGTAACCTTTTACACTTCTAGGGAAAAACAACTAACTTATGAAATGGATCAGATTCAAACCTTCATTGATTCCCAAGGGAGGCGACTGCCTCCCCAAAGGGCAACATCCCTGAAAAACAGAATTAATGATTTGGCAATGAAGGCAACCAGTGCCCGCAGTCACCTGAAACTGGCCCAGAATACTCCTTCTTTCACCACTGTTTTACGCTGGCGTAAAGCGGATAATTTTCAGGCTTGTAAAAGAGAATGGGAATCATTCTGGGCCTTTTACTGGTTGTACAAAGATTTTCCCGATCATGAAATGTTAGAAAATTTTATCTATGCGGCTTTTGCCTCGGCCAACACGGTAAAATACCGGGAAAAATCAATCGAACTGGGTGAAGAATATTTAGCGAATAAAGAACTGGTTCAGTTCCGTCCCGATGTCACCTTCATCATGGCCAATGCCTATCGCAGTGAGGCAGTTACTCAGATGGCGATCGTAGAAGAGTTGCAATCCTCCCTTGCAACTGTTGATAAGGAACGGGCTGCTGCCGCCAAAACCAAGGCAGACGAATACCAGGCAAGGTTTTTCGAACTATGTGACGATTTCCTCGAAGTTATGCCAGAGCACAAGTACTCCCGTGAATTCATCGGGATGATGGGGGCAGAATTTTTTAAGCGTCAGGAGTTCGATAAGTTACTCATGAAATTTGCCGGCTTCGAGAATGGCACATTCAATCCTGCCGCTGGGTATGCCAATAAAAAGGAACTACAGGGAACCATGGCCATGGGCCGGGTTAATTACATGAGTGGACTAGCCTTTTTAGCCAGTGGAAACTATGATGCGGCCAAGCCTTTTCTTGGAGCCGTTGTAGGAGTAAGCATTAAGGGTCTGCCCCTGGATGAGGCGGCCGTAGAAGAGGATTGATCATGAACTTATTTCTCTTCTCTTCCTCACCCTCTTTGACAACCAGAATACTCGGCATGCCAGCAAAGATTTCCTCCTTCGTGATCAGTCTGTTTCTTCTATGGGGTTGCGGAGGTGATGAAGCCACCCCACCGGAGGAGGCTGTTGATCAAAGTTCAGCGGAATCCACTGCTGTCAACGATGTCAAGCAAGAGGAACTTGAAGATTCACTTCCCGAACCACTGGAGCCGGTCGAGCAAGAGCTGGAGCCAGGGGAGATCCCCGACCCCAACGGTGTGTTTTTGCCCATCTATGAGGATAATGGAGGGAAAATGGAAATGGTCAAAATGAACAACCATCCAGTATACACCAATGGGGATGGCTATTTCCTTTGGACGAACGGGTCTTTGTGGAAAATAACCACTAAACCCGGGTCCGGACGCACGGTTGCTTCAGGTGGAGAAAATGTTGTTGGTTCGTGGCCAAGTGGAGCCAATGCCAGGTATTCTCCTGATGAAGAGTATGCCAAGCAAGCCATGTTCCGGTTGGCAGTTGCCTTTCAGGGATCGGAGGATAACGCAAATGCGATTCGTTTATTTCAGCAGTTCGTTACGCTTTTCCCAGAAGACAAGCTGGTGGCGGAAGTATACCTAAGCATGGGGGATCTAGCCACCAGTGGACTTGGCCCCGATACCCAGCCCAATATTAAACAGATCCGCCAGGCCCGCACCAGTTACGCCAAGGTTCGAGAAAATACGCAGGAGATTGGATTGATTTCTGACTCGATCGCCAATGAGGGCGGATTGCTCGAACGGGTTGGGGAAAACCCCGAGGGCTTGGTCAACCATCTTTTGAGCTTTGATAAGGATGGAGACAAGTGCGTAGGAAAAGCAGAGTATGAATCTTATCAGAAAAATATGGGAGATTCATTTGCCCTAAAGCTACCAGATCACGACTTGAATGGGGACGGTAAATTGCAATTTGAAGAACTCTATGATGGGGCTACTACCGCCTGTTATCAGGAGTTGGAAAAGTTGTATACCGATTACATGGAAAAGTTTGGCTCGGTAGATGGTGCCCAGGTGGCCAAGGCGACCGAAAAGATTGGGTTTGCCAAGGAGAAGCTTGGCCAGCCTTCAGCCATGCTCCAGTTGTATTTCGAGGATATCCGCAAGTTTGGAAATAATCCAAGTAATCTTGGAGTGGATGATATTCTCAAAAAATACTGTGAAAAGTACCATCATTATGAAAACAAGTTTGGACAAACCTTGGATATTCTAGGGAAACTTCAAAATCCTAGTGAATCGGTGGCATTCAGTTACACCGACCGCAAAGGCATTGAGCAGCAAGTCTCTGGAACGATCGAGGAAATCATTTTGGACCGGGGAAAAAGCCTGTCCTTTTTGTCGTCCCAGTACAAAGAGATGGATCCCAAGATTTATGAGGAAATTGTCAAATATCGGGGAGGAATTTTTAATAACCCAGCATACATCGAAAAATTCAAGGGCTATTTAAAAAAATATGAAGGGCTGCAATCGCGCTTCCCCAAGGATTTGTCTCCTGCCAAAGCATTTGTCTCGATGCTTCAGGAAGCTGAATCAAACGGGCAGAAAACATTGGAGCTTCGCATGCGAGCAAACCTGGACCGCATCGGATCAAGGATTGGGTCTGGGTACAATCCTCAAACCAACGAGTTTCCTGCCGCCAGCCCAAGTGTGCTCGTTTGGATGGCGGAGAAGATGCTCGGGCAAAATTCCCTCAACGATGCACTTTCTGCAATGGAAAGATTGGTTCAAGTTTATCCAAATGCAGAGGGGGAGCTTCTCTTCTCTGCAAATTACATTATTGGACAGGTCCACGATAAGAATCGTGATTTTGTGGATGCGGCAGGAAGTTATGATACTGCCATTACCAACGCTCCCTGGCATCCGAATTCCAACGATGCTCGATTGCGCAAAGGATATGCCCTGTATGAGCTGGCCAAAGCGAATAAAGAAGAAGAAAAATTCTTGCTGGCTCAGGCATCCTTTGGCGAGGCCCGAGATAGTGACGAAAGTTCCATGGATTTAAAGGGAGAATGTTCCTTTATGATGGGAGAATGCCTCAAGGAAATTCGTGATTATGAAGGAGCGTCTCGTCACTTTGATGATACCACATCCCGTTATGCTTCATCTGGGAAATGGGCAGAGAAAGCATTTGATCAAGCCATTTACTGTTACGAAAAAGTAGGAAAGCCGGATCAAATCGATCGATTAGAAAAGCGACGGGATGACTGGCTTAGGAGGTACCAATGATCCTAAATTTAAAATCTCTCTCTCGCAGGATAATTATATTGTCCTTGTTTTGTTTGCCATCACTTGGCTTAGCGGAGGACTACTTCAAGAAATATGCCGGTAAAATCCCGGTGAAGGTTCACTATCTTAAATCTGCAGCCACTAAACCTATGAATCTTTTGGGTATCGATTCTGCCCGAGGGATCGTTTACGCAGAAATGGAGGGTTCTGGTCGGCTCGAACTGGAACTGCGTCAGTTAGAAAGACAAAACATAGAAAAGTTTGAATTTGCTTGGTCAAGAAATGCATTAACATACCTGAAATACCTGGCAAACGAGCAGTACGACCCCCGCATTCTTACCGCTTTACGACCCGAGGTCTACAAAGTGATGCTCTTTTTAGATATGCCTTTTCAGTATCTGGCAGTCCATGATGATTGCTTAACCTATGTCAAAGGATTGCTCGGAATGGAGCAGTTCAATGAGGCATTTTATCTTCTTTCCCGGTTAGATTTAGCCAAGCTAGATGAATATGGATATCGTGATTTCTCTGAGGTCGCGTTAGAGTTGTGTGGAAAAATGATTGCGGCCAACTCTGATTCCGCCAAGGCATCGCAGGCTCTATTGAAGCGAATATCAATCCGAGATAATAGTGCCGACCATGCCTCCTATCTTAGGCTGGCAGACTCTTTGAGAGCCCAAGGTTTGTACGCCGAAGCCATAAACGAATACACCCGTCTAACCCCCATTGTTGCGAAAGACACGAACAGTCCCTTGAATAAGATCTTAGAAATTTGGCCGGTTTACTGTTATGTAAAACTTTACGAAATTTATGCACCAGCTGCAGCTAAAGATAAAAGATATGCTGAAGCGGCCGGAAAAATGTTCAATTCTGCGGTGCAGGGACTTAAAAAATTGGATGAGGAACCTCCCTCCCGCAACACTAACGAATACTCATTATACAAATTGCTACGCTCCCTGATCCGGGTGCAATATGCCAGGCAATATGAAGCGAGGGGGGATGAGTTGAAATCTGCAGATTTTTACCGCCAATCCGTGCTCGAAGTCACAGAAGGGATTGTGAACGCCAGAATTGGGCTTGATTGGTTACCCGAGTCATTGATGATGGCTGGAGACGCATATGAAAAGCTCGAGCTCCAAGAAGCCGCAAAAAATGTCTACAACCAAGTGCGGGTATTTTTCCCAAAAACAAAATGGGAAAAAATGAGCACAGAACGCTTGGCAAAACTTCCGCAAACCTGAGAACACAAATCCTCATTGACCTCTGTCGATATTCTTACTTTTCTAATTCTTAAATCGCAATGCACCGCACTATGAAAATTCGTACCTTACGTATACCAGCCTACCTACTATTAATCTTTTCTGCCCTGTCCCCAAGCATGTTGGTAAATCAGGCAATGGCACAAGACAGCAATCTTTTTGTCGCGGCCTGGAGCAACTTGGGCCCCACTTTTTTCATTGTGTTTTTGTTGCTAATTATTGCCGGAATCACACTGATCATTTTTAATTCGATTGCAGTACGCCGCAAGGCTTTCATTAAGGACGATGTCCTCAACCCCATCATGGATGCGGTGAAGGGGCTGGATATTGAGGGTGCTAAGTCTCTTTGCGATCAATACAAACTTCCGGTTACCTCCATTCTCAAAGGCGGTCTCGAAAGAATTCAGGACGATGAACTGGACATCGAAGCGATCGAAAAAGGTCTTGATGAAAACGCTGCCCTGCACATGTCTCGCCCCTTTACTTGGATCAATATGCTGAACACGGTTGGATCGATTGCTCCGATGGTTGGTCTGCTTGGTACCGTTGTTGGTATGATCGGAGCTTTTGCGGTCCTAACCAGTGCGGGAATGGGTGGCGAAGCGAGTAAACAAATGGCTGGTAACATTGGTAGTGCGCTTTGGACCACTGCTGCAGGCCTCGTGGTTGCTATTCCCTGTTTGGTTTCTTATTTTCTATTTAAAACAAAGTTTGGAAATATTGCCGCTGAAGTGAACCAAGTAACCGGAGAAATGGTCTTTACTCTAGTTCGGGCAGCCCGCGGTGGTTTTGATGAAGAAGCTGGTGCGGAAGAGTCCTATGACGATGCGGCTTATGAAGAAGTTGCACCAGAGCCTGCATAATCTGAATAATTCCCTTCTCAATCAACTGGGAGGCATTCTGTTAAATTATGGCAAAATTTGAAGTGCCAGATTCAAACGATTCACCGGATCTTACCCCGATGATTGATGTGGTCTTCCTGCTGATTGTTTTCTTCATGGTTGTAGCTCAGCAAGTGTCTGAACAGTATGTCGAATTATCTGACCCCAAGCTAGGTATTGCTTCCAATGCTAAAGTTCCAGAGTCTCCGCCATCTCGGACGATCATTTCAGTAGACGATGATCCATCAATGGGCCAAATGATTTACTGGGGGGAACAACCCATCGATATGTCCCAAGTTTCTGTAGCAGTAGCCAGAAACCCGAGTTGGAAAGTTTTTTTGCGTTACCATGTTGATATACCTGCCTCCGTTTTAAATGATGTTCATGAGCAAGTGCTTATGGGGGGGCAATCCAATGTTATCTTCGCCGCCTTTAAGTCCGCAGAATAGGTCTACTCGGTAAATGGATACTTTTAAAAAGATTTTGGATGATGTCGATGAGGTCGACCTTACACCAATGATTGATGTAACCTTCCTGTTACTGATCTATTTTATGGTCACTACGATGATTAAACAACCGGAGGCCGAGCTTTCTGCTATTCTTCCCGGAAAATCAGCACCCAGTAGTTACAATAAACCAAAGCCAGAGTCCCATATAGAAATCGAGCCGGATGGATCTGTACGGGTTGACGGAAACTACATGGGCAATGCGATTGAGAATCTTGAGTTGCCTGATGTTAAGCAGTATTTATTGGGTGAGAAAAGTAAGCATGGTGAAGATTTTGTGGTGCATATTTGGACGGATCCTCTAGCAAATTGGCAGGCACCACTGGCAGCCTTGAATGCTTGTGGGGCGGCCAAGATAAAAAGCGTGTCTCCCAACATGAGGCGCAAATAAGCTTTTTATCCCCATGGTTGTATGTAAATTTCTACACACCCGAATGCGGGTAAATGATCTGGAGGCAACCCTCGACTTTTATCAACGGGTTTTTGGGCTAGAGGTGACCCGCAGGCACGAATCTCCCCGTGGTTCAAAGCTTGCTTTTTTAGCGGTGCCCAACAGCGAAGAAGAAATCGAAATTACCTACTTTCCTGGCTCAGGCCCGGTTCAAGTTCAGGAAGATCTAATGCATCTCGCGTTTGAGGTGGAAAGTATGGATGCGTTTCAAGGGCATTTGCAATCAATCGGGGTTGAGCTTAGTGACGGCCCAACCCAAAGCTCTTCCGGTTCTATTTTTGCATTTGTAGATGCTCCAGAAGGTTATGAAATTGAAGTGATTGAACGTCCTAAATAAGGGATATTCTTTTTCAAAAGGGTTATTAGGAATGCCCATAATTTTTTTCATCCGGTTTATTGCTTTGGCTCTCCTGCTTTGTGTTTCAATCTCTTTGCATTCTGAAGAAGTTGGGGAAGACGCCAAAATTCTCTTTAATGGGCAGAGCCTTGAAAACTGGATGGTTACGGACTATGCTGGCCATGGTGAGGTAAAACTGGATGGCAAGGGCAGTGTATACTTGGAGTTTGGTATTGCCTTAACCGGTATCCATTGGACGGGTAAGCCCTTACCCTTAGTAAATTATGAAATACACTGGGAGGCGATGAAGGAAATGGGGACTGACTTTTTTGGCTCTCTTACTTTTCCATACAAACAAAATCATGCCACCTTGATTCTTGGTGGGTGGGGTGGTGCATTAGTCGGAATTTCTTGCATTGATGGATTTGATGCTTCCGAGAATGAATCTTCAACAGCTCATTATTTTAAGGCTAAGCAATGGTATAAATGCCGACTTAGAGTTTCGGATACTCATTTCAAATTTTGGGTGGATGAAGAAAAACTCATTGATTTTTGCACTGATGGGCGTGAGATCTCCCTCCGTAGTGGTGAGATTGAGATGTCTAAACCTTTGGGATTCTCAACTTATGATACCACTGGATTAATCCGGAAAGTTGTTCTCCATAATCTCAAAAAAAATAGATAAAAAATTGAATTAACGAATTATTGAACCGGAGTTGATATCTTAGAATTTTCGGATTCAGTTATTTCCCGTAGCCTAAGCTGACCGCAGGCGGCATCAATATCATGACCTTTTTCCATGCGTAAAGTTACCCGTGGTGGATTGCCGCTTTCCACCTTTTGGTGAAAGTCCTTAATTTGAGCGAGGGAGGGCCTTCTCCATTGCAGTCCATCCACTGTATTATAAGGAATCAAATTAATTTTGGCATTTAAACGCCGGGCATGGGATGCGAGTAACTCAGCTTGACGGAGATCATCGTTGACTCCCTCAATCAGAATATACTCTAGAGTAATCATCTTTTTTCTTTCCTGAATAAATTGCTCACAAGCATCAAGAAGCTGATTGAGGGGGAATCTGTGGTTAATGGGCATAATTTTTTCCCGGGTTTCGTCATCTCCCCCGTGCAAGGAAATGGCCAAACGTATCTGGGCAGGGTACTTTGCCAGTTCGAGAATTTTGGGTGCTAGACCACTGGTGGACAGGGTTAAGTGTCTCGCTCCAATCCCTAGGCCCTTGGAGGAAAGGATTTGATCTAGTGCAGGCAGCAGGGCGGGGAGGTTGGCGAGCGGTTCGCCCATTCCCATAAAAACCAAATTATCAATTCTTCTCTTTGCTTGATTCCGGGCAAGCAGTATCTGTCCTACAATCTCACCGGTGCTTAGATTCCTTTTCAAGCCATCGAGCCCACTGGCACAAAATTTACAGCCAATTGCGCAACCGACCTGAGTGGATACGCAGAGAGTCATGCGTGAGGATCGAACACCTTGGGTTCCCTCAGTTGCGGGTATGAGCACACTTTCAATCAATTGACCATCCCTTAGTTTCCAGAGAAATTTACGGGTGGTATCCGCTGAGCCCTGGGCACGAACTAATTCCATGGGTAGTAAGTCCCAATTACTCGATAATTCTTTCCGTAACGCCTTAGGTAAATTGGACATGCCCTCCCAGTCACAACAACCTTGATCAAATATCCAGTGGCGTAACTGTTCCAAGCGGTATCGAGGAACCTGTCCGAGTTTCCATTCTTCAAACGGATGATCTAAAAGCAGAGGAGACACTTGATGATCATTAAATTATGCCGCAGGGAATGGCAAACGATGAAGTTCATTCAGGCTTGCAGGAAAAGAAAATTCTTAGGAGCATGGTTGAGGTTTATGATGACAAACTCATTGGTTGATCAGTCTTTAAAAAATTTGCGTAAATACGGACTGCGTCTGACTAAGCAAAGAAAGGCAATGCTCGAGGTGTTAGCCAAGGCAGAAAATCCTTTATCCGCGGAGGAGACCCATTCAACGATCGCACCTGCCAGCTGCGACTTGGTGACCGTTTATCGTTCGCTGGAACAATTTGAACGGATTGGAGTTGTCCAAATGGGAGTCAGGGAAAATGGGACCAAGGTTTATTGTCTCGCTCATGGTCATGACCACCACCACCATTTAACCTGTCGGACATGCGGCCGCACAGAGAGGGTAGATCTATGTTTAGGCAAGGAACTTGAAGATGTGGGCCGATCTTTTGGATTCACGGATTTATCTCATGTGATGGAGGTTTTTGGGACCTGTCCAGATTGCCGGGATGTAAGCTAAGGCAAACTAGTCTCTTCAAAGAAAATGCAATTTTTTTGGGCTTCATTCTTGCCTGCCTCTGTTTTTTTATGAAAAAGTAGCTGTTTTGTAATGAATTTCAGAAATTTGATTGTGTTGCTTTTGCCAGTCACTTTTGGGCTGGTTTCACAGGCATCGGTCAATCCAGATGATGAACTACAAAAGATTCAAACGGCATTATCAGGATTTAAGCCTGTTCAATCGTCCCATAATGCCAAGGTTTTAGTGTACTCCAAAGCCAGTGGTTTTGCACATAAATCGATTCCGACCGGAGTGAAGGCTCTGCGTGCCCTTGCTCAACAAACCAAGGCTTTTACGCCCCATTTTTCATCTGATGTAAGAGATTTTAGCAAGGAGAACCTTAATCAGTATGACGGAATCATTTTTAATAACACCACCCGGGTGGAGAAAGCATTTGTTACTGCCGAGCAACGAGATGCACTGTTAAATTTTATTAGAAAAGGCAAAGGCTTCGCTGGGTTTCATGGAGCGTCGGATGCGGGAATGCCGAAATGGAATGAATACACAGAAATGATTGGTGGTTGTTTTGATGGGCATCCCTGGAACGCCGGGGGAACTTGGCCGTTCACGGTGGAAGACCCCAGTCACCCTTTGTGTAAAAGTTTTTCTTCAACACACTTCCGTTTCTCCGATGAAATCTATCAATACAAAGGATATGACCGAAAAAATTTACGTGTTTTAATTAGTCTAGACGCGAATCAAAGTGGAATCAGCGGAAAATCCATAACTCAAGACTATCCTGTTTCCTGGGTAAAGTCCTTTGGCAAAGGCAGGGTGTTTTATTCGAATTTTGGTCATAATAAAGCAAGTTGGTGGACACCCTTTTTACTCGAACATTTTTTAGCAGGCATTCGTTGGAGCTTGGGTGAATTAAAAGGCCCTATTGAAAGCCTCGGTCTACCAAGCAGCCTTTCCGAAAAGTAAAATTCTACATGTAAACCAAAACACAAAACATACACGATGAGTAATACAGATTCAGTAAGCCGAAGAAAATTCATGGGTTCCGCCGCCTTAGCGAGTGCAGCAGTTTCTTTCCCCAATGTTTTAACTGCGGAGAGTAAAGGCAAAGAGGTTATTCGATTTGCCTTGATTGGATGTGGGGGTCGCGGAAAAGGAGCTGCGGCTCAGGTAATGAACTCTCCGCACAAAACTGAGTGTGTTGCGTTAGCTGACGCCTTTATGGATACAGCAAAGGGTGCCCAAAATTATCTTAAGAATGTGGGCCATGAGGATAAACTCAAGGTAACGGATGATTCTATCTTTGCAGGCTTGGATGCTTACAAGAAAGTCATGGAGATGGACAATGTAGACTTGGTTCTTCTTACGACTTCTCCCGGTTTCCGGCCCCTACATTTTGAGCACGCGGTCAAGAAGGGTAAGCATGTATTTATGGAGAAGCCAGTCGCGACTGATGGTGCTGGTGTACGCCGTGTGTTAGCTGCCAATGAGGAGGCGAAACAAAAAGGCCTAATGGTCGCCGTTGGTTTGCAACGCCATCACGAGACTAACTACATAGAAACGGTTAAGCGTATACAGGATGGTGCCATAGGAGAGCTCAATTATGCCCGGGTATTCTGGAACAGTGGAGGTGTTTGGACCAAGAAAAGGACATCCAGTCAAAATGAGCTCGAATACCAAGTGCGTAATTGGTTTTACTTTAACTGGTTATGCGGTGACCACATCGTGGAACAGCATATTCATAACACCGATATCATCAACTGGATCAAGGGTTCCTATCCTATCAAAGCCAATGGTCATGGCGGTCGGCAGGTTCGTGGAAACCCTGCCAATGATCCTGATTGGAAAGATCACGGTGAAATTTATGACCACCACTTTGTGGAATTTGAATATGCGGATGGATTCCGGATGTACAGCCAGTGCCGACATATAAGTAATTGTTGGCAAAATGTTTCGGAACATATCAATGGCTCTGAAGGTTACAGTGCAATAAGTCGCCATCAAATTTTCCCAAAATCAGGGGATCCTTGGCGTTATCCGGGCCAAAAAGTTGGTGGTCATCAACAGGAACAACTCAATATGATTGATGCCTTGGCCAAGGGTGAAATTTACAACGAAGGAGATTATGGAGCTAAGAGTACCATGACCAATATACTTGGTCGCTGTGCAACTTACTCTGGAAAAGAAGTTAGCTGGGATCAGGCACTTACTTCTAAGATTGATCTGTGCCCCAATATCGATTCTCTCACTTGGGAGAGCGAGGCTCCAGTTCAGCCCAATGCAGCTGGAGGTTATGATGCCCCTGTTCCCGGAAAAAGCAGAGTCGTATAACTAGCATTAAATTTGCATAATCGCGACCCTGCAGCTCGATTAGCAGCAGGGTCGCTTTGTTTTGACCCGAGCAGATAAACAATTAGCAAAGAAGCTATGATACTTTCAGACGGAGCCATACTTGAGGCAATTGCTTGCAAGGATATTGTGATCGAGCCCTATAACCGCTCCTGCTTGGGTACGAACAGTTACGATGTTCATCTTTCTCCGCATTTGGCATGCTATATCGATGAAGTGATTGATGCACGCAAGCACAACCAGGTTGAGCATTTCATGATTGCGGAAGAAGGCTATATTTTACGTCCCGGTCAGACCTATCTTGGCTCGACCATTGAATATACCGAAACCCGAAGGTTTGTCCCTTTTTTAGAGGGTAAATCGAGCGTGGGTCGTTTGGGCATTGATATTCATGCAACTGCAGGGAAGGGCGATGTTGGATTTTGCAATCATTGGACCTTGGAAATTTCGGTCTCACAGCCCGTACGGGTCTATGCAGGTATGCCGATTGGGCAATTGATTTATTTTCAGGTGGAAGGAGAGGTTGAGGTGGATTACTCAAACAAGGTATCAGCCAAGTATAATCAACGATCCTCTTTACCGGTCGAGTCCATGATGTGGAAAAATTCTTTTTGAGTGAAAAGAGACGAAGGACTACTGCGTGAAATTTTAGAGGAGCACGCTCGTAATCCCTACGGAGTCGCGATTCTGGAAAATGTTTCGGATGCGGTGGAATGGAAAAGCCCGAAAACGGGAAACCTCTGCCGTGTTCAAATCACTACGCAAAACAACCTTCTGCTAAGGCTTGTGGCTCAGGTTGAAGGGTCAGCCTTGGCCAAAGCCTGTGCTTCAATCATGTGTTACGAACTGGAAGGGGAGACACTCGAGCGGGTTCAGACCATCCAGCAAGATTTGCAACATTGGGTAGAGGATCAGATTCCTCCCCATCAATGGAAGGGTGATTTGGCAGTTTATCAATCCTTGGTTCAATTCCCAGAACGGATGGATTGTGCCATGCTTTGCTGGCGATCCTTCGGTCTCGTGCGATTTGACTAAAAGGCTATTATAGGACTGATCAATACCTACGAAAGCCACCTCCAAAATTTCTCCAATTTGAATTTCCGTATGTTTTTTCTCGACCATACCCATAATTTGAATGGAAATTGAGTACTTCATAGCGGGATTCTGGTAGTTCTTTTAGAAACCTACTCTGCATCATTCGGACTGGTGTGCCCTTTTGGTTGGCCAAGGTGGGGTAGAGCAAATGCAGGGAGCGTTCGGCCCGGGTCGAGGCGACATAAAAAAGCCTTCGCTCTTCTTCGAGGTCACCTTCTCCGTCAATAGCACGCTTGTTGGGAAAAAGACCATCGGCCAGTCCAATAATAAATACATGGGGGAATTCCAGGCCTTTGGACTGATGGATCGTGGATAAGCGAATACAACTCTCGCCCTGCCTAACTACCCGGTCACCTGATTCGGAACTCAAAAGTACTAATTGGGAGAGCATTTCTGCCAAGGAATCGTACTTTGTGGCAAAATCCACTAAACTTTCCAAATCTTCTTCCCTTCTGGGCCAATTTTCATAAGTCGAACGAAGATAGAGCTGGTACCACCCGCCGATCGCTTCTTCGACCACGACCGATGGAGAGGAATGAGAGGCAACCTCATGGATTTGTGATAAAGTTTCGGACATCGATGCCCAATCATCTTTGGCATCCTTGGGAACTTTGGTAAGCACCTGATCATCACCCAAAACTTCGCACACTGAGGTGGACTTATCACGGGCCAAATTATGGGAGAGCTTAAGCAATTTAATTGCAGTTTTTTCCCCAACTTTGGGGAGGAGGCAGGCAAAGCGCAGAAACGCAGTGCTGTCCTTTGGGTTTGCGACAAACCGAAGTTGTGCCACTAAATCCTTAACATGGGCCTGTTCGAAAAAACGCAGACCGCTGGTGATGAGAAAGGGCAAGCCTCGCCGGGATAGTTCGACTTGCAATTCCATGGCGTGATAATGGGCCCGATATAAAATTGCAATCTGGTCGTATTCCACTCCCGAGTCATAGAGCTCCTCGATCTTTGAGATCACAAAGTCTGCCTGCTGGTATGCATCCAAGGTGGGGACCACGCGGGGCAGGTCATGATGGGGACGGGATGCCTTTAATTCCTTACTAAAGCTCTTTTCTGCTGTCCGGTTCTCTAAAATGCCATTGGCCAGTTGGAGAATCTCAGGAGAACTTCGATAATTGGTTTCGATCTTAAAAATTTTGGTTCCAGGATGGCGCTGAGGAAACGAGAGAATCTGATCGAGGTCCGCACCCCGCCAAGTATAAATGCACTGAGCATCATCCCCCACCGCCATAATTTGATGATTTGAGGCGACCTGATCCACTATGCTTGCCTGGAGGCAATTAACATCCTGATACTCGTCCACCAAAACATAGGAAAACCTGTTTTGAAAATATTCTCTGGCCTGCGGATGCTTTTGCATAAGCGTGAGCCAGAAAACGAGCAGATCGTCGTAGTCCGTGAGCCCACGAGCCAGTTTGGTTCGGGTATAACCGTCCAGGAATTGGTCTATTTTAGTGATTAATTCGCGGTTTGCTGGATAGCGAGCTCGAGTGACTTCCTTCACATCTTTCCCCACATTTCTGGCAAAGCTAATAAGCCCCTTAATCGGTTTGGCCTTGGGATTTTCTTTTGCCTTAAAGAAATCAGGGTCAATTTCCCGAATTACTTCGTTGAGAAGGGAATCGGAATCGCCGTCATCAAGAATGGTAAAGCTTCTGGGTAATCCAATGAGATCTCCGAATAAACGCAGGGCCTGTCCACCGACATGATGAAAGGTGCCTCCTAAAAATCGATGGCTACCGATACCAGTTAACTCTTCCACCCTCTCAAGCATTTGCCTGGAAGCTTTGTTGGTAAAGGTAAGCAGAAGAATCGACTCCGGCGGTACTCCCTGTTCAAGAAGATAAGCGACCCGATAGGTCAGGGTTCTGGTTTTGCCTGATCCCGCTCCTGCAAGGACTAGGGCCGGACCATCTGGGGCAGTAACGGCCAAAAATTGATCCTCGTTTAACTCTTTTTTGAAATCGATTCCATGATTTGCAGCCGGTCTGGCGGCCTGAGGAGGGGGGCCGAATAAATCGTCCTCTTCATCTTCATAATCGTACATCGCTAGGATTTTTCTGGAGGGTTCTTGCTTAAAAAAAGGGGTGCGAGAAAGTCACGATGCACAACTTCCGGTTTTTTACTCCAATTCTGAATTTGGAGAATCGATTCGTTGTCCAATCCAATGATCTTTTCTAATTCATTACTTGCAAACCTGCAGATTCCACGGGCAATAATTTTTCCTCTAGGGTCAAGAACTGAGACAACTTCAGACCGGCCAAAATCTCCACTAACCCGAACCACGCCACTGGCTAAAAGACTGGCACCTTTTTCGAGAATGGCTTGGCAGGCACCGTCATCAATTTCGATGGATCCTTTGGGACTGGGAAAAAAAGCCAACCATTTTTTTCGCTGATTTAACGGGAGTCCGGCAGGGGCAAAAAAAGTGCCTTCTGATTGACCTTGGATAATGTGAGGTAATCGTCCAGGCGTTTCCCCACTCCCGATAAAAACAGCACAGCCTGATTTTGTGGCCACTTTTGCGGCTTCAATTTTGGTCGCCATTCCACCGACCGCAGTGGAACTGGTAGTTCCTTCAGCCATTTTTTCAATCTCCGAAGTAATTTCGGAAACAAAGGGAACAAGAATACCTGAATCTAGGGAGGTCATTAAGCCCGTAGCGGTCGTTAGGATGACTAGGAGTTCGGCTTGGCATAGTGAAGCCAAGAGTGCCGATAATACATCATTGTCCCCAAACTTTAATTCGTCATCGCTAACCGAATCATTTTCATTAACCACGGGAACTACTCCATGTTCAAGCAGGGTATCGATCGTTTCTTTTACTTTGTTGGAGCGTGCATGCTCGTTAAAGTCTTCCCGGGTAAGTAAAATTTGGGCGGCTAAAACCCCATGGTTGCTCAAGCATGATTTCCAGGCGTGCATTAATTCACTCTGTCCAACGGAGGCACAAGACCTAAGCAAGGATAAATCATCCGGTCTTAATTCCAATCCAAGTTTTCCCATCCCCAGACCGACTGCTCCTGAACTAACCACAATCACTTCTAGGCCTTGGGATTTGAGTAAATCAATGCCCGAACAGATTTGTGAAATTCTTTCTCCCCTGATTTCTCCGTTACCCGCAGATAACAGTCCAGTTCCCAATTTAATAACCACGCGTTTCATCACACTTGCACCTAGTTATAAGAAAGATGCCACAAATGATGAATAGGGCAATCTCAACCCTCTTGGATAACCCTTTGCGATGGGTTAAATCTTTAACATCAGACTTTTCGTAAATCTGACTCTTTGGAGGATAATGCCTGGTTTATCTGATTAACCATATCATCTGTAAGCTTTTGCACTTCCTTTTCGCCGCGCTTAAAATCGTCTTCGGGCAAACCATCTTTTTGCAAGGATTTGAGAGAATCCAGTCCATCTTTGCGTGATGCCCGTACACCGATTCGGCCATTTTCGGCAAACCCTTGGGCCATTTTGCATAATTCTTCACGGCGCTCGCCACTCAATTCAGGAATGGGTAAGCGAATGAGTTCACCCGTGACTACGGGATTGATTCCAAGTCTGGCATCAATCAGGGCCTTTTCGATTGGACCAACCGTACCTTTGTCCCATGCCTGTATTTGGATGGTTCTTGAATCTGGGGTGGTAATTGCTGCAACATCACGCAACTTCATCGTAGAACCGTAAACATCGACGGTAACTCCCTCGACCATGGATGGATTGGCTTTACCTGTGTGTAGAGTCGCAAACTCGCTTAAGACATGGTCCACGGATTTTTTCATGTCTTCCTGAATTTTTTTAAAGATGATTTCGGTTTCCATAATTTTAGGGGTGGGGATGAGGTAGGATTAGTGGGGGCGGTATTAGCGAACAATCGTACCGATTGATTCTCCGCAGACGGCTCTGCGAATCGATTGGTCTTGTTGGAGATCAAAAACAAGAATGGGCATTCGGTTATCCATACATAAAGAAAATGCGGTGGAATCCATGACTGAAAGCCGTTTTTCCAAACATTCCATATAAGAAAGTTCAGAAAATTTTTGGGCATCATCAAATTTGTGAGGGTCCTTGTCATATATTCCGTCAACCTTGGTGGCTTTAAGGATTATATCAGCAGATATTTCACTGGCCCGAAGGGCCGCCGTTGTATCGGTGGAAAAATACGGATTACCAGTTCCCGAAACAAAAATAACAATTCTCTGCCTTTCAAGATGCCGGACTGCCCGGCGTTGAATGTAGGGCTCAGCTAATTTATCCATCGGGATAGCACTCTGCACCCGAACAACAGCTCCCATTTTTTCGAGACGGTCCATCAGTGCCAGTCCATTGATAACGGTGGCAAGCATCCCCATCGAATCTCCGGTGGTTCGATCAATCCCTTTTTCGGCCCCCTGAAGTCCGCGAAAAATATTTCCACCTCCTACCACCAGCCCAATTTCGACCCCCATATCAGAAACCGCTTTGATTTCGCCACAAATTTTTTCAAGTGATTCCGCAAAAATCGGCTCTCCGACTTGTCGGTTACCAAGAATTTCTCCACTAATTTTTAAAATAATGCGTTTGTATTTTGGTGTAGCCATAATCGATTCTTAATCATGTAGTTCCTTGACTTTAAATTTCTTAAGGGCAGTATATTTCTACTCTAGCCTGGTGGTGTAATGGTAGCACAGAGGTTTTTGGTACCTTTAGTTGGGGTTCGAGTCCCTACCGGGCTGCCACTCCTATATATTTATGTTTGGCCGGTTAAACTAGCAAAGAAGACGGTTAATTTTCAAAAGGGTCAAAAGTGGGTGGTGGTGGAGGAACATCTTCCTCTTCACTGGCAGGTGCAGGAGGAGAAACAAAGACATCTCCGAGCGGTACCTCATTTGCTTCTGTGTTTCCGGTTGAGGGAACCGGAGGGGATTCGAAGGGATCAAACGCAGGCGGAGGAGGTTGGGTAAATGGATCAGCACCTGCAGGTTGCGGAGAATCTTCAAAAGGGTCAAGCGGTGGGCTTTCACTGAAGGGATCCAGACTTGGCGGGCTAACTGGATTGGTCTCCGAGAAGGGATCAAGTGGCGGAGGCGGAGCCGATTCGGGCTCAGGTTCAAACGGTGCAGGTGGAGGAGCATCGGTTTCTGGATCAGGTAAATCACCAAATGGGTCAAATGATGGAGCGGGAGGCGGTGGAGGAGGCGGTGGAGGAATAACATCTTCGTTTGATGTGGCCTCGGATGGCGCAGGTTCTTTTACAACTTCGGTCGCACCCTCGGGGGATGGTTGCGGAGGAGGAGGAGGCGGCGGGGGGGGAGCTAATGGGTCAGCCTTGGGTTCCTTTTCTTTTTGAGAAGATGGCGGGGTGGAAATATCTTTCTTTTTCTTGCGAGGTTGCTCAGTTTTTGCCGGCTTCGGCTTAGATTCTGCTGGTTCCTCAATTATGGGAACTGGGGGTAGTTCTACCGTATCAAGACCAGATTCAATCTTTGTTTCGGGCTCTGCTTGGGGAGAAG
>JAYNJW010000015.1:0-25019 GCA_038110535.1 Opitutia bacterium
TGGCTTTATAGTAATGGAACATCCCAAAAAAATATCTGGCTATACTCCGAATCCATCGGATGGTTCTGGACAAGCCGGGAAATTTTTAAGGACCATCCAAACTTATCCGCAGATAATCAAAGGTTTATTTTCCGGGTGCGCCCGCGGGCATCAAGCGGTTGGGAAGGATCCTGGTCTCTGATTACCCTGCCTGCACCAGGGAGCGGGTCCAGTACGATTCAAATTTACGATTATGGGTATTACCGTTTTTAGGAATATGCCCGCAGTGGTTTGATACCAAAAACAACAAACTCCATAGCATGAAAGGGTGGGGCATTCCTTGGAAGTACTACACCTGATTCATTCCTTAGATCCGGCAACCGGTGGGGTGCTTTCAGCAGTGGGCTTGCTAAACCAGGCTCTCTTGGATTCCGGTATAGATTCCAGAATATCGGATGATCCAAAAATAATACCCAGAAACAAAAACGAATGGATCATTGCCCATGGACTTTGGCAATGGCCGGGCAGACGGGCCCGCAAGCTGGGCAATCCGTACCTTGTTTTTCCCCATGGCATGCTGGATCCATGGTTTAAAAAAACTTACCCCTTGAAGCATATAAAAAAGCAACTGTATTGGTGGGCAAAGCAGGGAGGTATCTTGCGGAATGCAACAGCGGTATGTTTTACCACCGAGGAGGAACGAATACTTGCCCGGAAGACCTTTTTCCCCTACCGTGCAAAAGAAGTGGTGACTGGTTTGGGAGTGAATGAGCCACCCGTGCATACCCCGGAGCAGACGGAGAAATTCCACCGACAATTTCCTCAACTGCAAGGCCGCAGAATCCTCCTTTATCTGGGCAGATTCCATCCAAAAAAAGGCGTGGATGACCTAATCCGGGCGTGGAGGAACAGAGAGCAAAAGGAGGAGGCACTGGTGCTTGCCGGTCCTTTGGAAACAGAAAACGCATGGATAAAAACCTTGCAAAATTTGGCTGAAAAAGACCCAACCATCCATTGGGTTGGTATGTTAGAGGGCGATCTGAAATGGGAGGCACTGAGGCAGGCAGATGCATTGATACTTCCCTCCCATCAGGAAAACTATGGCATGGTGGTTGCCGAGGCATGCTCAGTGGGCCTGCCGGTCTATTTGACCGACAAAGTGAACCTCTGGCGTGAAATCGTTGATGCTGGTGCGGGAGAGGTACAAAGTGATAATCAGCGGGGCATTAAAAACTTGGTGAATTTATGGCACAGTTCAGACCGTGAAAAGGTAAGCCCGGGGGCTCATAACTGTTTTGCAGAACATTTACATATCGCCCGGACAGTGGAGCGTTTGGCCAAAGTAATGAACCAGCCTGGCAGTCGATGAGGATCACCATCTTACAGGGAGCATTTCTCCCGGTACCTCCCCTGCGTGGGGGTGCCATTGAAAAAGCCTGGCAAGCACTGGGAGAAGCATTTGTTCGGGCGGGGCATCAGGTTACCCATATCTCCCGTCGGTGTGATGGATTGCCCAAGGAAGAAAAAATAAATGGTGTGCACCATTTGCGTATTAAAGGTGGAGACGCATGTTCCAATCCGCTTCTCTTAAAAAGCCGAGAAATTTTCTATGTCTGGCAGGCACGTAAAATTTTACCACCTGCAGACATTCTTGTGACCCATGCATTCTGGGCACCCATACTTTTCCCTCAAGAAAAATTTGGGAAAATCTATGTGCATGTGGGTAGATATCCCAAGGGACAGATGGGCCTGTACAAAAAGGCCACTAGGCTACAGGTCCCAAGCAGAGCGGTTGAAAAAGCAGTCAGCAAGGAATTATCTGTTCAGGACGATCGTGTGCTCACGATACCCTATCCTTTACCATTTGCAGACAAGGATATAATTGCGGTCGGGGATCGTCCAAAGTGCGTACTTTATACTGGCAGGATACATCCTGAAAAGGGTGTGCTCGAATTGGTTCGGGCTTGGCTGCGCTTGCCAGAGGCAATGCAAAAAGAATGGAACTTACGACTGGTCGGTCCGTGGCGGGCAGAACAGGGCGGGGGAGGCAAAGATTTCTTGCGAAAAGTATTAGCTGAAGGAAATGAGTCGGTCGAAATAATCGATCCGATCTTTGAGGAAAAAGAGCTGATCGCAGAGTATAAAAAGGCCCGTGTATTCGTTTATCCATCGAAGGCGTGGGCAGGCGAAACATTTGGACTGGCTGTTTTGGAAGCGATGAGTTGTGGATGCGTGCCAATCGTTTCAAGCCTTGAATGCTTTGCAGATTTCATGAACAGCGGGATAAATGGCATCCGCGTGAAAGGAGAACCCGGTCACCTTGAGGATTCTTTACTGAACGAACTTCAAAATTTACTTAACAACCCAAATCTTGAACCTTTTAGTAAACAAGCAATCCTGACGGCACAAGAGTATGAAGTGGACCGGGTAGCGGCCCAATTTCTTGCCGATTTTAACAAATTGATGGCAAAATAAAACCTGCTAATTTCAGCAAGAAAACAATTGTTTCGCAGAAATATACTCGATATTCTGGAAACTATGAAAAGAAACAAATCCCTAGGTTTCTTGCTCGTTCTATTAGTTGGATCTGCGGCAGTTTATTCCCTGTCTTCCAAAAACCAAAAAAAAACGGAAAAGAACGAATCTTCAGCAGAGACACTAATCCCATCCATCTTGCTTGATAGTACGGGCAAGGAAGTATCCTCCGATCAGTTGGCAGGAAAGTATGTGGGCCTTTACTTTTCGGCCAGTTGGTGTGGCCCTTGCCGTTCATTCACCCCTGAACTTATTCGTTTCCGCAATCAACATGCAGATCATTTTGAAGTAGTTCTGGTCGGGGGAGATGGTACGCCCCAAGACCAGGCAAAGTATGTTACAAAATACAAAATGCCCTGGCTATCGATGATTAATCAATCAGATGCTGCCAAGCAGGCTAGCAAAAGTCTTGGGGTCCAATACATTCCTTATCTCGTGGTACTTGACCCATCTGGTAATGTAGTGAGCAAGGATGGGGTAAAAGAGATTAGAACCCTGAAGGGGGGGGCCTTGGAGGCATGGAAATCTATACCCAAGGGTGCTTGAAGGTTTAAAACTTAGCACCCAAAGATTGTTCCGGTAGAGGTATGTCCAATTCCTAAAGCCTGACAGCTATCCCGGCTTCCTGCATCACCCGTTTGGTCTCGGGTATGGTGTATTCACCAAAATGAAAAATGCTGGCCACCAGCACAGCACTTGCCTTGCCCTGTAAAATTCCATCAGCCATATGATCCGGGTTGCCCACGCCACCCGATGCAATCACGGGAACTTCCACCGCCTCACTTACCGCCCGGGTGAGCTCGAGATCATATCCCTGCTTGGTGCCATCACAATCCATACTGGTGAGCAAGATTTCCCCGGCTCCTCGTTCAACCACTTCCTGAGCCCATGAAACCGCGTCCAATTCAGTGGGTTTGCGACCGCCATGAGTGTAGACTAGCCAACCTGAACCATCGGTGCGCTTTTTGGCATCGATGGCCACAACGATGCACTGGTTTCCAAAAGTGGTAGTCGCATCATTGATCAGGGAAGGATTGAGAATGGCAGCCGTGTTCATGCTTACCTTATCCGCACCGGCTAAAAGCATGGAGCGAATGTCCTCTAACTTACGAATGCCCCCGCCCACAGTGACGGGCATAAAGCAGGTGGCCACCGTCCGTTCGACCACATCACGCATGGTTGCTCGCTCATCACTCGATGCAGTGATGTCCAGAAAGACCAGTTCATCCGCTCCTTGCTGCTCGTATACCTGTGCCACCTCTACGGGATCGCCCGCATCCCGCAATTCCTTAAATTTGATTCCCTTGACCACCCGGCCATCATCCACATCAAGACAGGGAATAATACGGGCAGAGAGCATGGCTCAAAAAAAGGGTGAAAGTAAGTGGATCTGTCCGCAGAAAAGCGGAAGATCAAGGAGCGAGAAAAAATTATTCGTCGGCGAATGCGACATCTGGCTCGTAAGAGAGAATTAGTTTGTATTGCTGACCGGGACGCATGATCAAGGCATGATCGCGGGCAAGAAACTGGATGTAATGAACATTGCCGGAATATCCACGGTATTCGGGATTATCCGAAACCGTTTCAAACGCAGACCAGCTCGCTTGGAAATCATCCACTTCGACATTGGCCCGCAATCCTTCTGCACCCTGGCGAAGGGTAGTCCCAAGGCGGTGAGAGGAGTGTGGAGAACCAATAACCAGAGCCAGGCGCATACGGTCCATGGAGATCGGATTCTTTACCTGAAAGACAAACTCCGAAGAAACCCTGCCATTGCCAAAGGTCCATTGGACCTGGCAACTGCCGATCCCATTGGCAAAAGAACCATCGGTCCTGACCAGTTCGGGCTGGTTGAATCGTAAATAAAGTGATTTTTTGAGCCCAATCCCGGTGACACAATTTTTTCCATAAAAGGAGGGAACGATCACATCCTTGCCAAAGGTAAGCTCGGGAATCATCACGGGGAGGTATTTGTTTACCGTCCAATCAAAAATTCCAGGACAATGAGGAAAGGCGAGATTATCGGAGGTGGGACTCGGGCCGGGGCCAATTAAGGGAAGTTGATATTGCACGCCGAGATTTTCATCACGGTAGAGGAAAAGACCGTGTTCTTTTCGGTGAGATTTATCAAAGGCAACAAACCGTCCGCCCGTGGTTGAGCGTTGCGGGGCGGCCACGGCCATGGAACCACCAATGACTTTGGCCAGGCGCGACCATTGGCAAAGATAGCGGGCGGCATCAAAGTTGGCCATACGGGTGGTGTGGTTGGGCACGGTATTACGTTCGTCATCCCGGATGACAAGTTCCCCGTTCTCCTGATCCAGGTAGGTAACAAAAAAGTACTGAAACAAACGGCGAAGAGTATCCAGGTATAGGGCATGTTTTTCCGGGGCGATCCAATGATCGCGCATGGCCTGCAGAATCAGGCTAATGCAGTGTAACTGACCATAGGCACCGACCGACCGGCCATAGGTCCACCCCAATCCGTCCTGACGGGTCATGTCGGGGAGGAGTTTCAGGTAGCGTTCTGCAAAGGTGCGCAATTTGGGAAGCTTGCGATCTTTGAGGTGCACATTGGCATGGAGTTGCAAAGCCTGCCTGATAAAGATGAAGGAGAGCAAGCCGTACAAATCATATACCCCATGTGTCCCCTTGGGATCATCGTTACAAAAGCCTCCGGTTCCGTGTGTTTCAATTCGCTCAACAAAACGGTCGATCACTTTGCCAGTATCATCTTTCTTGGTCAGTCCGAAACTGAACCGGGCAACTGACTTGGCCACATTAAATACTTGGAAATGATCGTCGTGATCACTACGGGCGAGCAGGCACTGATCTAACTGCTCGCGGGTTGGATCGGTTAGTCTTTCCCAGACCGCATTGCGCTCTTTGGATGCCCCAAAGGAAAGCAGGCCGAGGGCGGCGTAAGCGAGGCCGTTTTCGTGAGACTCTTCATTGAATGCCTGTTGTGTAATACAACGGGCAGAAAGATCGAAAAGATCGTGGCCTTCCAGTTCGATCTCTCCGGAGGCTCGAAAAAATTCACCAATGGCGAGGGCGGCATGGCCTGGTTCATCGGCACGGGGTAACTCGCCAGGGGCTGGAGTGACGGTGCCGTCTGAGTTTAAATGCTTGAGATTGTTGCCAAGAAGGGACCTCGCCAGGTCCAGGCATTGGTTGCTAAAATTCTGCATGAAGTTACCGGTGCGTGGAAATGGAAATAAAAGGTTAGAAAATGCTGTGTAAAGGCGGGATTGTCAACGCGTTATCCTGCCTGAATGAGGTCGAGGAACTGTTTGTTATTCTTGGTCTTTAACATGCGTTCGAGCAGGGTCTCGGTGGCATCGATTACCTTCATCGGTGACATGGCCCGGCGGAGAAAGGATGCCTTTTCCAAAATTTTTGGATCGAGGAGGTCTTCCTCCTTACGGGTGCCCGAGGATGCCAGGTTCAGAGCGGGCCAAAGCCTGAGCTCGGCAATCTTCCGGTCGAGCACAATCTCGCTGTTTCCGGTACCTTTGAATTCCTGAAAAATTAATTCGTCCATTTTGGATCCTGTTTCCACGAGTGCAGTTGCCACAATGGTGAGGGAACCGGCCTCCTCCGAGTTGCGGGCGGAGGAAAAGATCTGCCTAGGTTTTTCCAGAGCCCGCACATCGAGGCCGCCAGTCATGGTGCGCCCACTCTTTCCGGAAGCCGCATTGTAGGCACGAGATAGCCGGGTAATGGAGTCCATCAATAACACCACATCTTTTTTGTTTTCCACCAGGCGTTTGGCCCGCTCGATGGCAAGTTCGGCCATGCGCAAATGGCTCTGCACCTCCTCGTCATTGGAGGAGGCAAAAATTTCCGCAGGTACGGTGCGTCTAAAATCAGTGACTTCTTCCGGCCTTTCATCCACCAAGAGGACCATAAGGTGGCATTCGGGATGGTTTTCTTCAATCCCTTTGGCAATGTCATGCAAGATCGTGGTTTTGCCAGCCCGTGGGGGAGCCACAATCAAACTACGCTGACCTTTCCCAAGGGGGCAGAACAGGTCGAGCACCCGAGTGGTCATCCGTCCGTCCTTACACTCTAGGTTGAGCTTTTCCTTTGGTTGAATGGTGGTCAATTGGTCGAAACGAAAGAGAGACTTTCTGTCCTTAAGGGCTAAGCCGTCTACCGTGTGAATAAACCTTACCTTGGGGCTGGGCCGGTTGGCATTCTGTACCCCATCCGCCTGGATGTAGGAACCTCTCTTGAGCTTGAAACGCCGGATTAATTCCTTGGGCAGGAAGGGGTCATTCGGAGTGGTCTTGCCCCCGCGTGCGGGATCAAGCAACACACCCGATTTATTCTCGTTGATGTCCAGTATTCCTTCTATCTGAAGAGTATTGGACTCAGTATGTTCATTTTCGCTCATGCTGAGAGAGAGGGTTTGTTCGAACTTTTGGGAAGCACGAAAAAAAGGTGGATGGGGAGATTAAGGTAATTTCCGCCACAGAGCAGAACTTGCTCTGTTGTTCAAATAAAAGGGGCAACCCGTCGGCAAGTCAACCATGGAAAGAGGGAATTGGTTGGTTCTTTTCTTTCTTACTGCTATGATAGTCAGGCAAGATGAAGAACTTTTACCTTACTACTGCAATTGATTATGCCAATGGATCGCCCCATCTCGGCCATGCGTATGAAAAAATCCTCGCAGATGTGATTGCCCGGACCAAACGTTTGGGTGGACTGGAGACAAGGTTTGTTACCGGACTGGACGAGCATGGGCAGAAGGTGCAGCAGGGTGCGGATGCGGAAGGTATAGAGCCCCAGGAAAGGTGTGACCGCATTGCTCAGGAATTTAAGGATGTGCTCACCAAACTTGACATTTCTCATGATGATTACATCCGCACGACTGAACCGCGGCATAAGCATGTAGTCTCGGAACTTTTGCAAAATTTGTTTGATGCCGGAGATATTTACCAAGATGAGTACGAAGGATTTTATTCCACCCGGGCGGAACAATTTTTGCAGGAAAAAGACAAGGTGGACGGAGAATGGCCTGAAATATTCGGAGAAGTTACCCGGATAACAGAGAAAAATTATTTCTTTAAATTGAGCAAATACCAAGACTGGTTGGTCGAACATATTGAAAAAACCGAAGGATTTATCCAGCCGGAGTTTCGCAAGTCCCAAGTATTGGAATTTCTCAAAGAGCCCTTGAATGATCTGTGCATTTCCCGGCCTTCCGAACGGTTGTCCTGGGGAATATCCCTGCCTTTTGATCCGCAATATGTAACCTATGTATGGTTTGATGCCCTGGTTAACTATGTGACTGCCGCGGGATATGGCACGGATGAGTTTACCCGTTGCTGGCCGGCGGATGTTCATGTGATTGGAAAAGATATTCTTGCTCCCCCGCATGCGGTGTACTGGCCAGTCATGTTGAAAGCGTCCAACCTTGCCATGCCCAAACAAATTCTTGCTCATGGATGGTGGACGACTTCCGGAGCAAAAATGTCCAAAAGCACAGGGGAAACAGTTAGCCCATTGGCCCTGGTTGACCAGTATGGTGCCGATGCATTCCGCTTTTTTGTGATGCGGGAAATGACCGTGGGCCAGGATGCTGAATTTTCGCTGGAGCGCTTTGCTTCGCGGTACAAGGGCGAACTGGGAAATGACCTGGGAAATTTGGTCAGCCGGTTGCTCCATATGTGCCATCAATACTTTGCAGGGACCGCTCCGGAGCAGGAATTATGTGAAGAGCCAGAAAAGAATTTACAGGCACGCTGGGAAGTGGTTTCTGCTAAAACTCTGGGCCTTTTCCAAACATATCATTTCCACCAGGCCTTGGATGAGGTCATCGGTTTTGTGCGGGCAATCAATAAATATGCGGACGAACGAGCACCTTGGAAATTGGCCAAGTCGGATGCCCCTTCGGACAAAAAAGCCTTGGCTACCAGCCTAGCAACCATGTTGGAAGGACTACGGTTAGCCAATGAACTACTGGCACCGGTTATGCCCGCTGCACATGCCAAAATCTGCCACAGTTTGGGCCAAGAGCCAGCCCATATATGGACAGGCAGACTGGCTTGGGGCGAGCGTCTTGCCGGGACCAAACTGGGAAAAAAAATAATCCTTTTTCCAAGAGACTAAACCTTTTCTCTTGAAGCAGAGGACAGGTTAAGCTTCCGGTTCTTCTTCCTTTGTGTTGAGAAGCCGGACTTCTGCCAGTCCGATTCTGGTCTCATCCGCTTCCAGTATGGTTACCTCGAGGTTTCTCAACTGTAAGGTTTCAAAAGCTTCGGGAATCTTTCCGAATTCCTGCGTGATCAGACCACCAAAGCTGGTCACTTCCTCCTCCTCTTCGTTGATGCCCAAGGATTCGGGCAATTCATGCAAAGGGGTAAGCCCAGATATTTTCCAGCTGTCTTCATTGAGTTGCTCGATGTCATTCTCATCGGAATCAAATTCATCCTGAATTTCTCCGACCACCTCTTCCAAAATATCTTCGAGGGTAATTACGCCGTCGACTCCGCCAAACTCATCGCCAACCAAGGCCATATGGACCTTCCACTTCATCATTTTGCGAAGAGCGAGGGGCAGGGGATCTTCCGCGGATACCCGGGCTGGAGCCCTGGTGATGGAGAGCAGGGAAAGCTCGGAGGAATCCTTGCCCAGCAGTCGAAACGCATGCTTTACATGAATAATGCCGAGGCAATGGTCAAGATCGCCTTCGCACAGGGGCAGACGGGTATGTCCGCAAGTTCTGGCAATTTCCAGGTTTTTTTCCTGACCATCCCCCACATCCAGTATCTGCACCTGTTTTCGGGACACCATGATATCCTGCACCTTTAGCTGACCCATTTCCAGAGTATTACCAACAATCTCGGCAATATCAGGGTCGAGGTTGGACCCCTCTCGAGAGAGAGTTCGGATGTGGTCGGCCACTTCATTTTCTTCCGGCTCACCTTCCGTTCCGTTTGGTCCGGCAGGGGAAAAACTTCTCTCTATTTTGACCAACAGGACAGAGAAGGGCCAGGTGAGCAACCGGGCGATTAAGGCAAAGGGATATCCAACGGCCAAATGAATGTCCCACCTGTTCGCCGAGGCGAGCATTTTGGGAATTACACCGGAAAACAAGCGCTCTCCCAAAAATGCCAAGATGAAGGAAGCGGCAACATTAAACAAAACGCTGGAGCTGGTCCAAACAGAGAAGATATAAAAGAAACCAAAAAATAATTGCAGGGAAGAAAGCAGGGCCGCTTCCACATGAAGAGGGCGTGCATGGTTGGGCTCTCCAAGTATGGAATCCAATAATTTTCCCGATCTCGAGCCCTCGCCCGGAGGAGTGGATATGCCGGCCCGAATGCGGTCGATCATCGAGCGGAACACACCCAGGTAGAGACCAGTAACCAAGCAAACAACCCAGAGGATTAGGAGGAGGAGAGAGAGAGAGTGATTAAATAGGGTCATAATGACGCCCCGTAAACCGAAAGAGCTTTTTCGAGAGCGGTCAGGAGGCGGGTATTTTCTTTCTCAGTCCCAACCGATATGCGAAGATAATCGGCCAGGGATGGACCGAGGGCACGGGTAATGATTCCCTGCTGCTGCAGTTCTAAAAATAGGGACCTTCCATTCCCGGGCTTGGACAGAATAAAGTTCGCATGGCTCGGGATAAATGCAATCCCAAGACCTTCGAGACCGCATGCCAGTTGTTCAAGCCCATCCCGGTTGCGTTTGCGACATTGAGTAACCCAGCTATGATCAGACAATGCACCAAGGGCGGCAGCCTGGGCCACCGCGTTAACATTGAAAGGTTGGCGTGCCTGCTGGAGCAAGCGGATCATCTCGTCTGAACCGTAGCCGTACCCGATCCGCAAGGCGGCCAGTCCATGAATTTTGGAAAAAGTTCTGAGGCAGATTACCTTTCTGCCCTCTGCGATGAGGGGACGCAGGTCCGGGGGTTGATCGAGGTATTCCGCATAGGCCTCATCAAAACAGAAGATAACATGTTCTGGCAGCGAGCGTACAAATTCAAAAATTTCTGCTTCTGAATTAGCCGTTCCCGTAGGATTGTTGGGGCTGGGAAGGAAGATCAGTTTGGTCTTCTCGGAGATGGCCTTTCTCATGGTGTCGAGGTCATGGCTAAGGCCGGGCATTTCCACTTCCACTGGTTTTGCACCCATGAGGAGGGCAACCAATTTGTAAACCACGAAAGCAAACTCTCCACAGACCACCTCATCTCCAGGCTCCAAAAAAACATGACCAAGCAGCTCAATGATCTCGTTGGATCCATTGCCCAGAACAAACTGATTTTCCTGGAGCGAATGAAGTTCGCTCAGGCGATTAATTAATTGATGGCCTGATCCGTCCGGATAAAGGTGCAATTGCTCGAGAGCTTCCTGGGCGGCACTTTTGGCTCGTGCAGATGATCCCCACGGATTCTCGTTGGATGCAAGTTTGCAAATTTGATCCGTTGGTATTCCGTGCTCTCGGGCAACCTCTTCGATAGGCTTGCCCGGTTCATAAACGGGTTGGTCAAGAATGCGAGGATTCGCAAGTTGGGATAAGTTCATTAAATTTTCATCAATTTATCGCGTAGAATCTACTCATGCAAGCAAGGAAACCAAACAGGACTACCTAGGAAGGTATTGACTTCTCGAGTTGTGACTTTTGGGGAATGTTTTAATCTGCATAGGTATATGAAAATTGCGGTCATGGGTTCAACGGGTCTTTTGGGCTCGGCAGTTTGCCGGGAGGTACTTGCCCGTGGTTACAAGTTGCTCGCATATTCAAACCACGCACACGCGGATTCCAAAGCGAAATATAGAACCACCCCGTTGCCCCTGGACCAGTTTGATCCAATCATTCGCGAACTTTTTGACCAGTGGCCGGATGCCCTGGTCAATTGTGCGGCCATTTCCTCCCCGGATCGGGTCGATCAGGATCCAGATCTGGCCAGCTTAATCAATGTGGAGTCTGCCCGCCGGCTGGCAGAGGTGTCTTCCCATCTTGGGGCAAGGCACATTCATCTATCGACCGATATGGTCTTTGATGGAACCTCGTCCCCTTATCGCTCGACCGATCCGACCAATCCCCTGAGTGAATATGGCAGGCAAAAATTAGAGGCCGAAAAACAGGTGCTCCAAGTTGCCGAGCAAAACCTGCTGGTGCTGCGCATTACCTTGCTCAACGGAAACAGTCCGCGGGCGGACCGCAGTCCTCATGAAAGAATCCTTTCGGCCCTGGCAAAGGGTCAGACGCCCTGCCTTTTTACGGATGAATACAGACAGACAAGTTCGGCCGAGAATGTCGCCCAATTGATTGTTGAATTGATCGAGCGGCCCAACCTCAATGGGCTTTTTCATTGGGCCGGTTCGGAAGTGGTTTCCCGGTATGAACTGGGCATAAAAATCCTCGAGCGGTTTGGATTTAAGGAAGACAGAATCAAACCATCCACCCTGGCAGAATCGATCGGCCGGGTGGGAGAACGTCCGGCTCGTCTGACCTTTGAACTGGCTCCCTTGGTCAGCAAGGTAAAGACCCAGCCGGCCACTCTGGAGCAACAGCTAGATGAGATGCATCTGCCCCTTTCCCTTTATCAGTGGTACCGCGAACATGTGGATGATCCCGGTTGCTACCACCCTCGATTCTAGGATGAGCCTCTTTCACATGCCCTTCCGCAAAGAATCGGGTGCAGAAAATATGGCCACGGATATGTGGCTGCTTGCCCAAGCCACATCATGGGGCGGTCCAGCCTTCAGAAGATATGGCTGGGCACGCCCTCAGATTACTTTTGGGTACGGACAGAAGGCCGATTGGGTGGAACAAGAAACCGGGCAAGTTGTGACTGCTTTGACCCGTCGTCCAACCGGGGGCGGTATCGTACGTCATGGAACAGATTTAACATACTGCCTGATCCTTCCACGAGCCAGCAGGGGTGAACAAATGTCCCCGATGGAATTTTATGGCCTTCTCCATCAGTGTTGGGGAGAGGCATTGGAGGAACAGAGTATTGCCAACTGCTTGATGCCATGTCCCCAAACATCCAGAGCGGGCATACCAGGTGATTGCTTCCAGGAACCAGTCGGGCGTGACCTGATGGACCATGCGGGGGTGAAGAAAATCGGGGGTGCGGCCATGAAGCGCACCCGCCAAGGTGCTCTTATTCAGGGAAGTCTTGAACTGGGAGACTGGCCTGGGCTTGATCACGAGCAAATAGAGGGAATATTTCTTCAGCGAATGGCCACAAATCTGGGGGAGCCAATCGCTCCGAGGGAATGGCCCAGCGAGCTTGCCACCGAGAGAATGGATTTCGTCCATTCCTACCGTTCACTGAGCTGGACCAAGGAGAGAAAAAATTCCTCCCCGGATAGACCTTAACGGACCAGGGTTAGAACATTTTCCACATGTCTGGTCTGAGGGAATAAATCAAAGGGTTGAGCGGCCACAGCCCGGTATCCAGCCGCCAATAAAACCTGGGCATCTCTCGCCTGGGTAGAGGGCTCGCAGGACACATAGACGATGCGTCGGGGGGAGAATTGGATGGCCTGGGTAAGGAAGTCCGGATCGCAACCGCGCCGGGGAGGATCAATCACTAATGCAACGGATTTTGTATCGGTCTGAATTTCCTGAAAAATAGAACTGGCATCGCCCAGAAAAAACTGGGCATTTTCGATCCGGTTGATCAGGGCATTGGTCCTGGCTCCCTCAAATCCTTCCCTGCTGATCTCGATGCCCACGACCTTCTCAAAACGGGATGCCGCACTGAGGCCAAAAAGACCGCCCCCACAATAAGCATCTACGAGGAGAGAGTTCTCCCCCGCATCTGCCTGAGTCACCACATATTCGACCAGTTGGGGAAGAATATATGGATTATTTTGAAAAAACTCACCTGCCTTAAAATGAAAGATCAAATCGCCTACTTTTTCACTAACGAGTTGTTTCGGGTCAGACACTACACCTTCGATCACCTCCCGCAACAAGAGTGTGCCCCCCTTTTTCTTTGTGGGTGCCTTCATTAGTTCCTCCCGGGCGTTGGGTAAGGCGAGATTGATTCCATCGGTTGCAATCGGGCAGTGGCTCACATCCACCAGTGCCTTACGCGAGCCTTGCCGTAAGAACCCAATGGTGAGATCTTTCCCCCGCCTTCCTCCCTGATAATGAGGGGTAAGTTTGGAACGATAACCAAAGGGCTTGGGTGAGGGAATAACCGGGTTGACCGGGACGGATATCCCCCCCAAACGAACCAGAGAATTCTCAACCTGTTGACCTTTCCATTTTACTTGTGCTTCGTACCGGGCACCCTGGTACTGGCATCCCCCACAGCTACCATAGAGTGGACAAACCGGATCTGTACGGTCGGGAGATGGGGAGATTACTTCAAGCAGGTCTGCCTCTGAATAGTTGCGATGGTTCCGGTAGATTCTCGCCCGTATTTTTTCTCCGGGCCAGCAGAAGGGAACCTGAATGACCCATCCCTCATCCCTGCCAATACCAATGCCCAGATTGGAAATATCTGAAATCTCCAGTTCCAGTTCATGGTGATAAGGGTAGGGGTCGGGACAAAAGCCTTTGGGTTCGCGATTCATGCACTTTGGTTCGTAACGGGCTCGCCCTCGATCGGCAAAACCCTTTTTGTAAAAGATTGATGAATCTCAGAATTGAAAGTCCTGCCAATCCACGAATTAAGGAATTGGTAAAATTGCGTGAGTCTCCCCGTCGGAGGAAGGAAAGGGGAGTTTTTTTTGTAGAAGGCGGGGATGATCTATTAACTTTGGCAGCGGCCGGGCACATCGTGGAAGAGATATATGTATGCGAGGAATCGGGCGAGGATACGCCAGAAAAGGAACTGAGAAAAGAATTGGAAAAACTGGGGATGGAAACGATTGCAACCTCCTCCATCGCTCATGCAAAAGCATCGTACCGATCGGCCAAACATGGGATTATCGGGGTAGTCCGGTCCTGGGAGCTAGATTTGAAGGAATATGCAATCATCAATCAGGGGCCGGTCGTGGTTCTGGACGAAGTGGAAAAGCCGGGAAATGTAGGGGCAATTTTACGTAGTGTGGAAGCATTTGGAGGAGCGGGCGTAATCCTCTCCGACCCAACGGTTGACTTTTTTAATCCCAATGTGGTGCGTTCTTCGCGAGGATTAATGGGACGGATACCAGTGGCCGTGGGAAGCAAGGAAGAGGTGTTGGACTGGCTGCAAAAGTCAGGGAGAAAAATCATCGCGACCAGTTCCCGGGCAGAAAAACAAATCGATCAGGCGACCTTTTCGTCCCCTACCGCACTCGTGTTTGGCAGCGAGAAAGTCGGCTTGGGAGAATATTGGCATGAGCAAGAAATCGAATGGATCAAGATACCGATGAAGGGGAAGGCCAGTTCCCTAAATTTAAATGTAAGCGTCTCTTGTATGCTCTACGAATCCAACCGGCTGACCGGCTGAACCCACTGTAAATCTCAGAGGGTTTTTAACCAGGGAAGAGTTTTTCTCATCGCCTCTTCCATACAGATCAGCGGGCGGTAGCCAAGATCCTTCTTTGCAGCAGAAGAGGAAAACCAATGGTCATGAGCCAGTTGAGAGGCAACAAATCGGGTCATGGGTGGGTCCCCAGACAAAGAAAACATCGCCCAGATCCCCTCGATCAAATAACCGAGGCGAAATGCAGTCCGGTAAGAGACTGATTTTTCCAGTCGAGGAAGTCCGAGCTCAGCAAAAATCTCATTCAACCAATCCCACAGAAGCACGGGCTCCTCTTGGCCAATAAAATAAGCTTTTCCTCCCAGTTGCTGATCTGAAACCATCGAGTGCAGGGCACAAAGGTGTGCATGGACCACATTGTCCAGATGGGTAAGATCCACCCGGTTTTGACCATCGCCGACCATTTTTAATTTTCCGGCACGATGCCGGGAAATCACGCGGGGAAGAAGGTGTGGGTCTCCAGGGCCCCAGACCAAGTGTGGTCGCAAGGCGAGCGTTCTTAGCCCTTTGGAATCATGAGCCGAAAGAACGGCTTGTTCCGCCAATGCTTTGGTGGAAGCATAGGGGGAAAAAACTTCGCTGGAATAGGGGAGAGATTCATCACCACCACGGATCGGTCGGGTGGAAAAGGAAACGCTTGGGGTACTGGTGTAGATAAAGTGAGAGACGTCCATCTCTGTGCATGCCTGCAGTAGTTGCTCGGTCGCGGAAAGGTTGGCCAGCCTATAGTCTTGATACCTTCCCCCTATGCCCGCTTTGGCGGCCACATGAAAAACAGTCTCGGTACCCTTGAACCAATCATCTTTTAGCCTTTCTCTGGATAAATCATGGGAGTGATAGTGGAGTCCGTGAATGAGTTTATTCGTGGGAGGATTGGAGGTTCTGCCCAGGGCGTGCACTTCATGCCCCTCCTCAAGCAGGCGGCGGGCAATCGCATGTCCGATAAAGCCAAGTCCGCCCGTGATTAGAATTTTCATGGCAATTTTCCAAGCTTTGCTTTGCGGCCGATCCGCTTGGTCCATTTTCGGGATAGGGCAAGCCGGTGAACTTTGGCGTTATGACGGGCATCAACCGGTATTTGTTTTTGGAAAAATACCCGTTGAATACGGAAACCAGAAAATGAATCCCTGCACACATGAAGGATCTCTTCGCGCAATGCCTGTTCCCCCCTGAGGCGCATCTGTTGACGGTTTGGCTGCACCACTAGGCACGGCTCTTGGCGTGGAGCGGAGCCCAGTCCAATCAGGGCACATTTTTGCACACAAAGGAGTTGATTGATCAAGGGTTCACACCGTTCTGTTTCAATGGGTCCGTACTCGGTGTAAACACATTCGGCTTTGCGCCCGAGAAACCGCAAACAACCGGATGGATCAAAGTATCCAAGGTCCCCCATTCGATGAAATTCTGTATCTCCCATTTTGAATCTGGCATCGCAGGTTGCCCCAGGCATACGATCATACCCAGCAGTAACCATTTTGCCCGATACACAAATTTCTCCGACCTCTCCCTGGTTTAATCCGGGGTAATCCTTTTCGAAATTTGGTAGTGGTGCCCGACCGTTGGGCAAAATTTTGACCTGGGCTCCGGGAACTGGCCGACCAATCAACGATCCCTCTCCCGCCAAAATGGAGGCCTTGTTTTTTTGAATATCGTAGCCATCAGTCGAGGAAACCGGCAGGGCCTCAGTTGCTCCATAGGGAACAAGGACGCGACCGTTGGGCAAGCACCCCCCCAACTGTTCGACCAGGTCCGGTGGCACGGGTGCCCCGGCAAGAAAAAATCGGTTCATTTCTGGGAGCAGTATGTTTTTTTCGATACATGCGGAGGCCACTTTTTTTCCAATAACCGGAGAAGCAAACGCAGTGGTTATGCGATGATCCTGTAGAGTGCGGACCAGTTTTTGGGGGTCGGCACGGGATGGATGGCGGGGGTCCATTTCCGGAAGCACCGAAGTGATTCCAAGAGCCGGATTAAAAAGCCCGAATATGGGAAGGGTGGTAAGGTCGGCCTCCCCGGGTTGCATGCCAAAAACGGATTGAAGAGCATCAATCTGAGCCGCAAATGTCTGGTGCAAATAACGTACGCCCTTGGGTGAACCGGTGGAGCCGGAGGTGAAGACAATGGCTGCCAATTCATCTGGTTCGCTTTGGACAGATGAATTGGCAAGTTTTGCAGGCAATCCGCTCCTTCCATGTTCTGTCCGTACAAGATAACGCGAACGGACCGAACGAAAAGAATTCGGGAGCAATCGGCTGATCCAAAAGGCCCGCGAAACTCCAACCATCGCTTCCGGTCTGGTTCGTCTGATGCAGGACAAAAAAGATTTTATGCCCATACCAGGATCGATCACCACTGGGATGGCCCCGACCCGGAACAAGGCAAATGCCCAGATGATGAGATGGGGACCGGGATTGACAAAGAGCAGGGTCTTCTGACCTTTACCGATTCCTGCGTTGAACAATTTACCAGCTGCCCAATCCACGGATTGATCGAGCTCGGAAAAGGAAAAGGGTGCAAAGGCGGGTGTTGGGGCACCCGATACCAAAGCAGGGAAATCCGGGTGTCTCTTCGCAGAATCAGAGAGGTAAGCAGCTACACTTCCCCCCGCTTGATTCATGGCCTGCTCCTTACAAACTTTAGTTATTATCTGCCAGCCAACGCTCTGCTTCGATTGCAGATTGGCAACCCATCCCTGCGGCGGTGATTGCTTGGCGGTATACATGATCGGCACAGTCACCGGCCACAAATACCCCTGCAACCTTGGTTTTTACCATACTTCCATTATTGGGCACGAGATATCCATTGGCGTCCAAATCCAGAATGCCCGCAAAGGGCTGGGTGTTGGGGAGGTGACCAATAGCAATGAAAACGCCCTTGCAGCTTATCTCATGGAAATCCCCACTTTTCAGATTTTTGGTTTTAATTGCCCGCACCCGTCCATCTTCTCCAGGCAGGATTTCTTCGACCGCAGAATCCCACACGGCCTCAATTTTTTCATGGGCTAAAGTACGTTCAGCCATGATCTTGGAGGCACGCAATTCATCCCTCCTGTGAACCAATGTGACCTTGGAACAAAAACGGGTGAGAAAGAGGGCTTCCTCACAGGCGGAGTCTCCACCCCCTACCACAACCACATCCATGTCCCGATAAAACGCACCATCACAGGTGGCACAGGTCGTGACTCCCTTACCTCCATACATTTCTTGTTCTCCGGGAATCCCCAGCAACCTCGGGGCCGCCCCGGTGGCAATAATGACCACCTTTGCCTCATAGCTCTTTTCGCCCGAATAGAGAATTTTTCGGTCATCAGAAAATTCAACCCGGTCAATAAAGGCGTTTTCCACCCGGGCACCAAACTTGGTTGCCTGTTTGCGCAGGTTATCCATCAATTCATACCCATCCACCCCTTGAGGAAAGCCGGGGAAATTCTCCACCTCAGAGGTGGTGGTCAACTGACCGCCTGGCTGTTTGCCCTCCAGGATAAGGGGGGCGAGGTTGGCTCGGGCGGTATATATACCAGCTGTAAATCCGGCACATCCGGTTCCTAAAATAATTACATTTTCCATAGTTCAATCGATTTGAGAGATAAAAGTTTTCTTCACAAGGGTGTGTTTAGAGTCGCGAATATGGCAGAACTTTTCGTATTGGTCGAGTAGATGTCTTGGTTTGATACACATTGTCACTTGCAGTCTTTCCTGAGGAAGGACGAATTAGAACAGATTTTGCAAAGAGCGGAAGATGCAGGGGTAGAAAAAATGGTCACAGTAGGCACGTCCAAAGAGGACTGGACAGACTATAAAGATCTTGCCCACCAGTATCCTGGAAAAATTTATTACTCGGCCGGACTGCACCCTGGATATGTGGATGAAAATTGGACCGAACAAATATCCGGCTTAAAAAAATGCTGGGACCAAAGCCCTGCTCCGGTCGCACTTGGCGAAATCGGGCTGGATTATTTTCGATTGCCCAAGGACGAGGAAAAAGCGGAGAAAATAATTTTTTGGCAAAAAGAAGCATTCCGGGCACAGTTACAATTGGGGAGGGAGCTCGCCTGTCCAATCATCATTCATTCGCGTTCCGCATTTCTTGATTGTGTGAACGAAATTGACCAGTCCGGAGTGGATTGGGCAAGAGTGGTTTTTCATTGTTTTTCTGAGGGAATAAAAGAAATATCTCAACTGAATGAACGTGGAGGTCGGGCCTCGTTTACTGGCATCATCACCTTTCCCAAGAATGAAAGACTGTGGGAGGCAGTAAAGTGGCAAGGAGCGGAAAAATTGATGATCGAAACCGATTGTCCCTACCTTGCTCCGGTGCCATTCCGGGGAAAAAGAAATGAGCCTTCCTTCCTTCCTGAAATTGGTCATTTTACCCATTCCTTGCTGTCCCAAAAAGTTCAGACAAAATGTTGGGAAAACTCCATTTCTTTTTACAAGATTTGACAGAATCAATTGAATCCATGTAAAGTTTTCCACCAGTAAGTGAGCTATCCCATTTGACATAGTAAGTATCAAATTCTTTTCAAACAAAAGTATTAATGAGCCAAGGAGAGCAAGCAGAACAATCTGGGGTTAAGAAGCGAATGCTTGCACGCAAAAAAGTTCAGGAAGAAATGGACGAATTGCGCGGTCAAATCAGGGAGCTTCGCAAAAAGAGGGAGCAAGGACAATCCGTGGATCAGGATATTGAAGCATGCCTAGGCTATCTCAAAGTTTTGAAAAAAGAAAAGGACTCAATCAAAGAAGGTAGTCACACGACTTTTTTAAGTGCCAAGAAATATATCTCGCCCAAATTTAATTACGGGTCCAAAAAAGAGGAATTACTCGGAAAAATCAGGCAGATAGCCAGAGAAATCAGATTAAAAGAAAAAGAGCTGACCGGGGGTGGGTATGACTCGGACCAAAGAGAGTCCTTGCATGCAAGCCTAACCGATTTGAAAAAAAAGCACCAAGAGGCCCTTTTGGAACTCAAGGCAATCGAGCAATTCAATCATACCCGGTTTTTGGAACAGAAAGCGATCGAGGAACATACTCAACGAGAAGAGGAGAATGATTCCAGTACGGTGCACGACTCACCTGCCTCGGGAAATTTGCCGGAGACCAAACAAGTGCCCCCGGGGAGGACGACCGATTTTAATCCTCCTCCGATGATTTAATCGACCGCTTCAGCCAAAGAGAAAAGCCATTTGCTTAAGGTTGCCCTTTTTGTCCTTCTGCAACTATCGTGACTTTAGCCCGGCCACCCGCAACCAGAGATTTGGCTCGTCGGATTGCCTTAGCGGTGGAGAGCGTGGGATTACTGGGAACATAGGGAAATACATTTCTCCGATTCATTCTCGAAAGCACACCGGAATTTTTAAGAATGCGCAGACAGTCTTTGCGTACTTCGCAGAGAATAACATGACAGTCTTTCTCTTTCAAGTATTCCAGCAATTCTTCAAGTGCCAGCACGGAGGTTGCATCCATATGGTGGGCGTTTAGCATTTTTAAGACTAATACTTTTTGATTGGGGTCCTCGCCAACCCGCCGGATTTGTTCATAAAACAAATCAGCAGCCGCAAAGAATAATTCTCCCTCTACATGAACGATAAAAACTTCCGGTTCGGCCCGCTTGGTATGCACAGATGCTTCGGCAAGGTCACCCTCTTCCGTGTAACCATATTCGACCAACTGTGGCTGAGCGACCTTTCTTAGAAATAATAAGATAGAGGTGATAACTCCTGCAAAAATGGCCAATTGTAAGGAAAAAACCAGGCCAACCACCAAGGTTACCGCAAAGGCAAAAGCATCGGAGCGGGTCGCCCGGGCGACCGTTTTAATCTGACGGAATTTGACCAGTGATAATCCAATAAAAATAACCAAGGTTGCCAAGGAGCATAGGGGCACGAACCGAACAAAGTCGTTGAGCAAAAATACTCCGACTAGAATAATTAGACCAGTAAGCAGATTGGCCAAGTTCGATTTGGCACCGCTTGCAACGCTGAGGGTGGAACGGGTCAGAGATCCAGAAGCCGGCATGCCCGAGAAAAGGGCACAGCCCAAATTTCCCATTCCGATGGAAAAAGTTTCCTGATTGGTATCAATACGTCCGCCCGCTCTGGCCGACAACGATTTCCCGATGGAAAGCCCCTCCAATAGACAGAGAAGACAAACTGCCAGAGATGTTGAAAGAATCAGAGGGCCATGTATTTTAAGCATTTCTGGGCTGGGCAGAATGAAGAGGTCCTTGCTTAAGGAAAAATTTTCTAGGCAAATCACCGACATACCAAGGTTTTCCATAAAATAACCGGAAATCGATCCCACAAGCAGAGCACCCGCAACGCTTGGTAAGGAGGGGAAGAAAGTTTTCAGCAGAAAATAAATGACAACGGTTATGCCACTAAGAATTACTGCGGGCAGGGAGATTAATTCCAGATGAGTTGCTAAAAAATAAATTATGCCAAGGAAGGTGGCGGGTGGAGTATCTTCCGTGGTGGATATGCCCAAGACATGACGTCCCTGGTTGGCCACAATCAGACAGGCAGCCGCAGTAATGTATCCAGTTATTACGGTTCTGGACACAAACTGGACAATAAAGGAAACCCGTAACAAACTGGCAATAATCAGAAAGAGTCCAGAGGTGACCAGAATGATGGGAAGAAGCAACAAGGCGGAAGGTGTGGCTAGGCCGTTTTGCCCAACCAACCCAGCGCCGGCAAACGCACCAAATAAAAGAACGGCAGTCGCATTGGTTGGACCTAGGGTAATATATCTTCCTCCTCCAAAAATGCCGCCCATTAGGGCAGCGATGGCCGAGCCCAAAAGGCCATAATGTATGGGAAGACCAGCAACCAGCGCATAAGCCATACCCTGGGGTATGGCCAGCAGGGCAACATTGATTCCTGCTTTTATTTCACCTCCTGAGAAGTTCCGGAAAATGGAAAATTGCAAACCGGGAGCTCGAGGAACAAAAATATTTTGAAAAAGCGTAAATTTATTTTTCTGCATAGGATGAGAAAATCAACTTCGCGTGAGGTGCCAAAGGGGATGGGCCAATTACTGGGCAGCCCGGTAAAGGGAGTAGGAAGACTTACAGGACATCCACAAGAGCGTCGCGTCTTCATATTCTTTTTTGGCCTCAAGTACCAAATTTTTGATCCGGTTAAATTTTTCTAGGTTGGCACTTTTGGTTTTAGTGATCTTGGCCTCGGAAAGGCTGTCAAACGCAGCCTGCTGCAACTCCTTCTTTTGGATAAGCAAACGGGCCACACTTTGCTTGATGTCTTCAATCGCAGACACCACCTCCTTTTCTAGCTCTTTGCTGTTGGCTAGGATATTTTTTTCCACCTGATCACGGGTAAACTGATTGAGTGAACTGGTAAGGCGCATTGATTTTAACTGTGCTAAAATATCGGCTAGTTGCGTAACTTTGCCAAAATCTCGGATTGGTGGAATATGGAGATATTCATTGGGGCTTAATTTGTCTTTGTGAATTTCATCAATTTTTAACAAGTACTGCTTGAATTGGTTTACCTCCTCATCCACCTGCATGATCTCCGAGCGGATTGCCATGACTTCAACGCTTTCTTCAGGAGCCCCTCTCATTTCCTCCTGGATGGTGATTTTAAGGTCTTCCATTTGGCACTCCAGTTCCTGATATTTTGCCAGTTTTTGAACCAAGCTATCGGGAATGGGGGAATCCGAGGTTTCTGAGGTGATAAGCCAATTGTAATTTCGGATGATCAATTCTGATAATAAATGAGCGGCACGGGTGGAGTGGCCCTTACAAATAATCATCAAAGATTTCGGGGATTTCGGACGGATCGAAATCAGGGAGGAAAGAATTTCGATTTCATTACCCTCAAGCAACTCGCTGGTAAAAGGCTTTAAAATAAGATCTTTCGCCACTGGACTTTTGTTTAGTTCATCAAATAGTCTGGTGAGGAATATTTGCGAGTCGAGCGATTCCTCATGAAAGGAAAGAGCGTACTCCTCGGCAATAGCAGACTCTAGAACGAGAAAAACCTCTGCCCAAGCAGAGGAAGCATTATGGTCCGACTCCTTGGAATTATTCCCTGAAGATTGTGTTTGATCTGCAAGGGTAACAAGAGAAGACTTCGCGGTCTCATCAATCTCGTCCAAAAAACTTGCATAAAAGAATACCGCTATGCTCAGGACGATAAGAGCGATACACTGCCAAGGCTGCATAATTTGAATCAAAACTTAGAAACTTCTTTTTGGCAACCAAACGGTTAAGGAAAATTTATCAGTCATTGACTAATATTCAAAACCCCATTCCTATGGTAATGTGTCTGACAATTCTGTATCCTTTGAATTTTCTCAAAAACTGGTTGGGGTGCAAAAAAACCTTTATTCTTTTATCCTTAGTTTGTTGCCCAACCGGAGTGATGCCGAGGATGTTTTGCAGGAGACCAACTTAATTCTTTGTCAAAAATCGAAAGAGTATGACCCGGGGGGTAATTTTCGTTCCTGGGCTTTTAATATTGCCCGCTACCAGGTGCTGGCTCATCTGACCAAAAGAAAGAGAAGCAAAATATATTTTAGTAATGAGTTAGTGGAAACCTTGGCCAGTGAGGAATTTGATGTGCACAAGCACCATCTTAGCCAGCGAGCCCTGCAAATTTGCTACGATTTATTACCCGAGCATATGAGAGAAATTTCCCGGATGCGATTCAAGGAGGACCGATCGATGAAAGAAATCAGCAAGGCTTTGAGGCGGCCTATCGGAGCAATTTCGGGCACTCTTTTTCGCATACGCCAAAATCTTGTTCAATGCGTTCGGCTGAAAATTCCCCTTCTCGAAGCTGAAAACGATTTATAAAAAAAACTCCAAAACCTGTATCATATTGTGAATAAGTGCTAATTACGCACAGAGATAAACAATATGAAACCCGGTATTGATGAAGAACTGAGTCGTTTGACCTCCCAGTTATTGGATGGTGAAATTTCTGAGGCTGACCACAAGAAATTGTCTAGCTTGTTGGCATACTCTGCAGATAACCGCCAGACATACATGGAATATGTCCACTTGGAATCTTTGTTGCACTGGGAGTCGGGTGATGTCTCCACGCCGGCTGTTGCGGGGGATAGCCCACCCAAATTGATTTTATTCAATTTTCCTTTCTGGGCTGGGTCCATGGCAGCCATATTTTTAGCGATGTCAGCTATTTGGTGGGCCGACTTTTCTACCGATTCAGAAAATGTTTCATCCGCTGAGTATCCGCCCACTTTAGGTTCCGCAGACCCACAAGGAGCAAGCTTGGCACAGGCCAATGATTCCGCCACCTCCCAATTTGAGAAGGTTGAGCAATTCGAGCACCGTGCCCTGCCATACTCAACCCCTAGCATGGAAGAACAAGCCCGAAGTGCGATTGCTTTGTTACAGCAAAACCTAGAGCCTTCATCCGATGCAATCCTTGAGTATTTCGGCCCGATCAAACGATGGAACCGTGCCCACGCGATGCTTACCCCTGCGGAGAACGGAATTTTGCCTGCATCTGGATCGAATATGATGGGCTTTGAAAAGATGACAGTCAGTGTGGAGAGCCAAACGGCCGAGGTCGAAGAAACCATCCAGGTCTTGGATGTTCGCCAAGCAATCAAACAAACCTCTACCGACAAGGCCAGAATTTTTGCAGCTGTAAAATTCAATCAGAGCTTCGGCGATTCACAGGAAGGAGCAGAATTTGGCATTACCTTACAGGCATTCAAAAAAGAAGAAATGCTCTCCCCCCAAGAATTAGTCCGATCTGATCAAACACTTTCTGCAGACCGCGACCCTAGTACCTGGAACGAATTGAGCTCGGAGTTGGAGATTCCCCACGATGCTGAATATGTGGTGGTTTCTTTAACTGCCCGCAAATTTGGAGCGGATTCTTTACTGGCTAATACCAGCTCTTACTACGCTGATGATTTGGAGATCTACTTAACTTTTGATCAAAAATCTACCATTGGTCCAATTTAAGGATTAGCAGATACCCAAGGTTTTGCACTGGAAAACGCAAGTATTGGTTGACTTTATTCTAGCTCAGCCCAAAGGGTAAGGCGAAATGAAG
>JAYNJW010000015.1:25119-39829 GCA_038110535.1 Opitutia bacterium
GCAAGTATTGGTTGACTTTATTCTAGCTCAGCCCAAAGGGTAAGGCGAAATGAAGACCCCTTCTTTTACCCTTCTTATTTTCTTATTTTCGAAAATACCTTCATTTGCCATAGATTGGCCAACATATGGTGGTCCCGAAAATAACCATTGTTCCAAAGAAAAATCCTTACGATTAGATTGGGAAGATGAGGAGCCAGAGATTTTGTGGAAGCAAGAAGTTGGGCTTGGGTACTCATCCATAATTGAGGTGAATGGACTGGCTTACACCCAAGGATATAAAAGTAATCAAAACACCCTCTTTTGCGTGGATGCAAAGAACGGGGATATTCAATGGACCCATGCCTATGATTCGGCTTTGGGCGACAAGTATTTTCAGGGAGGTAGTCGATCCACCCCAACAATTGCCAAGGGAAAGATTTATTTACAGGGGCATGAAGGTCCGCTTTTCTGTCTGGATGCAAGGTCAGGCGAACTCATCTGGCAAACTCATTTAGTCAAGGATTTGGATGGTCGTTGTCCGACTTGGGGATATTCAGGGGCTCCCTTGTTTATCGATGAAAAAATCGTGGTTCAGACGGGAAGTCCGCATGGGTCTTTGGTTGCTCTGGATGCACAAACTGGAAAGAAAATTTGGCGTGGTGGAAGTGCAGAGGCAGGATATGCCAGTCCCTATGTCAGAAAAGCAGTCCCCAATGAGATTGTCGTTTTTAATCAGGCTGGTCTGTCCATACATGACCAAAGGACGGGCCAGGAAAAAATTTCTTATCAGCACCGAACCAGATATGAAGTAAATGCGGCACAGCCCTTAGACCTTGGGCGGAAAATTTTGGTGGCAAGTGGCTATGGGAAAGGTGCGGCATTGCTTGATTTGCAAGACTTGCAACCAAGGGTTCTTTGGGAATCAGGGGGGGTTGCTTGCCAAATGGCCAGTCTGGTTTACCGGGATGGATGGGCCTATGGAATTCATGGACAAACTGGTGCCAATGCCAACCGTGCCACCCTTTTTTGCTTAGAACTTACCGAGGGCAGAAAAACCTGGGAAGAGCGCGGATATGGTGTGGGAACAGTTATTCTAATAGATCAAACCCTGGCGGTTCTGAGCGATCGTGGAGAACTTGCGTTGATCGATGCATCCCCAGATGGGTTGAATGAGATTGCCCGCTTTCAAGTCCTTGGAGGAAAGAATAACTGGACACCGCCGACTTACGCGAATGGACGGATGCACTGTCGTTCGAGTGCTGGTACATGGGTGTGCTTAGCGATGGGCAAAAGTTAGCACGGTATAAACTTTTTATTAGCCAATCATACCGAGCTGGTTTGACGTAATCTGCAGCAGGGTTAGCAATTGAGGGTCTAATCAAATTTATAATTTGTTCTAGGTTTATGAAATATTTCTTCTTTTTGATCTCCCTATTTGCAGTCTTCTTATTGCAGACTTCTTGTATCCGGTTTGCATCCCCCAAGCAGACAGTGATTAAGGCAAGCAGCACGGTGCATTTGGAAAAAAAATCTTCGGACTGGCTTTTTGCCCGTGGAGATCTGGGAATGGGAGTTTCCACTGAATCGGGATTACCAGATGAACTCAATGGAACAACCCTGTGGACATATGAAATTCAGGGAGGAGGTATACCCGTAGTTGCAGGCAATAAAGTCTACCAATTTGGATACTATGGCAGCGGAGAACAGGTGGAGGAAAGTTTGACCTGTCTGGATATAGAAAGCGGGGAATTGATCTGGGACAAGCGGAAGCAAGATTTCATTAGTGATATTGTATATGATCGCTATGGGGTAGGGGCTGCCTGTATTGATCCAGAGACGGGTAATGTTTTCTTTCAAACGAGCCCGGGCTTACTGGTCGGTTTTTCTCCTGATGGATCCTTGTTATGGGAAAGATCACTCATGGAGGAATTCGCCCGCTTAACCTTTCCTAATGGCCGAACGGGCGGGCCGTGTGTGGATGAGGGCTTGGTCATCTTGCATGCCATCACTGCAAATTGGGGAACGAATGGTCCGGCTAGGGATAGGTTTTATGCATTTGATAAAGTAACGGGCGAATTGGTATGGACATCAACCCCAGGCACCACCCCTCAGGATAGTTCTTTTGCTCCTTTGGTTTTTGAAGATTTAGAAGATGGCAGACGGGTGTTTTACAGTGGAACAGGGTGTGGACATATTGTTTGTGTGGATGCCCGGACCGGTCAGCCACTTTGGCGCTTTAAAATGTCTCATGGCGGGGTGAATGCTGGAGTAGTGCTCCATGAAGATCTAGTGATTGCTGTCCATGGAAAAGAGAACATAGATAGCTCACGGATCGGTCGAATGGTCGGGATCAGAAAGCCGTATAAGCTACCAGGCCTTGAGGAGCCAATATTGGAATTGGGGTCAGAGGACGAGGCCTGGCGAAATGATGAGCTTGAATCGTTCACTAGTTCGCCCGTTCTTCATCAGGACAGGGTGTATACCTCGGTGAAAACCGGCGAATTGTTTTGTAACGATGCCCGCTCTGGGGAGACGATTTGGGTAGTCAAGCTCGCCCCTGATCAAATCCACGCTGCCCCCACCTGGGCGGATGGAAAATTGTATATTCCCATGTTTGATGGTCATGTTTATGTTGTTGAAGATGCAGGCAATCATGGGAAAATCCTTAATAAAATTGCCCTGGGTCACGCCTGCTTGGCAGCTCCATCAATTGCCCAAGGAAAAATCTTAGTACAGGCAAAAAATAAACTGTATTGTTTTGGAAAACCCATAAGTCCCAAGCCCTTTCGCTCCCAAGAGTTCGATGGTACAGCCAAGTCTGACCAAATCGCATCTTTACAAGTTGTGCCCTCCGAATTCAGTTTGTCAGCGGGCAAAAAAATAAAGTTCCGGGTGTTTGCACTCGATTCCACAGGGCGCCGGATCAAACAACTTGGAGATGGCTTAAGCTGGGAAAAGTGGATTCCCCCAACTGCAAAAGTCCAGGCAGAGCTGGATGGCAACCTAACGGTGGCGGGTCCCGGAAGTTTATCCGCGTTGCCCACCGCCATGCTTTCCGCTGGTGCAATCAGGGTTAGCTATGAGGGACTTAGTGCAGTGACAAGGGGTCGTATTCTTCCTGCCCTTCCTTACCAGGAGGATTTTCAAAACGGATATGACCTCAACCAAGTGGCATCGGATGGCATCTCCTTTTCTTATCCGCCCTTGCCATGGTTGGGTGCACGCATGCGCTGGCAGGTCCAGGACCTTGATGGTGAAAGAGTGGCTGGAAATACTCTGGATCATGTACTCTTTCAACGAGCGATTAATTTTTTGGGCTCATGGAAAGACAGTAACTATATTGTGGAAATGGATGCCAAGGTGGATGGCAATCGAAGGATAAAGTCTACGATTGGGGTGATTAATCAGAGGTATATCTTTGCTCTGGTTGGCAATGCCAATATCTTACAGGTGGTATCGAATTACGACCGATTTAAAAGATCGGTGCCTTTTGTAATCGAAGCGAACAAATGGTACCGTTTGAAAACACAGATTGATATGCAGGATGATGGCACGGGATTAATCCGTGCCAAGGCGTGGCCTCGGGAAGACCCAGAGCCTTCAGAGTGGAACCTTGAGGAACTCCATGCCAAACCCCATAAACAGGGAGCAGCAGGCATTTATGCCCTATCTCCGCAAAGCAAAAAGAAAGTCTACTTTGACAACCTTACTATTTACAGAAAGCCCTAATACAGGATTTACTCTTTTTAGCAGAAAATGAAAAACCGCACTTTTTTACTTTCCTCGATCTGTCTTTGGGTACTTTCGGCCCTCCTTTGTGGGGAGGACTGGCCAAGTTGGGGCAAAGATCATTCCCGTAATATGGTCTCTTCAGAGACGGGCATTACTTTCGAATTTACACCTGGAGAACTAAACGAGGATGAAAGTGTCGATTTAGGAACCGCCCAAAATGTCAAGTGGGTGGCCAAGTTGGGCTCCCAGGCCTATGGAAATGTAACCATCGGAGAAGGAAAAGTACTTGTTGGTACCAACAACGAAACCATGCGCGATCCCAAAAAGAAAGGAGACCGTGGCATCGTCATGTGCTTTAACGAAGCAGACGGATCTTTTGCCTGGCAGTTGGTCATACCCAAGCTGGGTGCAGGCAAGGTGAGCGATTGGGAATATATTGGGGTTTGCTCCTCACCTGCAATCGAGGAGGGCAAAGCCTATGTGGTGACAAACCGGTGTGAGGTCGTCTGCCTTGACCTGGATGGTATGCAAGACGGAAACGATGGTCCTTACCAGGATGAGCAAAGCTATGTTCGGCCCAAAGGATCGCTTGATTTACTGAATGCTGAAATCGATGCGGATATCATTTGGCGATATGATATGAGAGATGAACTGGGCGTATTCCCTCATAATGTTACCAGTTCATCCGCTCTGATCGTGGGAGATCATTTGTATGTGGCAACTTCCAATGGGGTTGATTGGTCGCATACCAATATACCCAGCCCACTTTCCCCCAGCTGGATCGCACTCGATAAAAAGACCGGCGAATTGATTGGTGAGGACGGATCGGGTGCAAGCAAGCATGCATTACACGCGGCTTGGTCATCCTTGGCTTATGGAAAGATAGAAGATCAGGAAATTCTATTTTGGGGAGGAACGGACGGTTTTCTTTATGCTTATCCGAATGAAACCAAGCCGGACGAGGAGGGTTTTAACCTCTTTGTTCCCCTTTGGAAAGTCGACTGCAATGAGCCCGCATACCGGGTCGATGAGGAGGGGAGAAAGATTCCCTATGCCACCCCCCCAGGCCCCAGTGAATTGATTGCCACGCCGGTTTTGTATCAGGACAAAATATATTGCTCCATCGGACAGGATCCCGAGCATGGGGACGGGGTTGGCCGGCTTTCCTGTATCGATGCCAAAACCGGACAAGTAATTTGGAAAAACACTGAAATTGGCAGGACTATTTCCACACCATCGGTGGCGGACGGACTGGTGTATCAGGCAGAATATGCGGGAATTCTTCACTGCCTAGATGCGGATACTGGAGAAGTTTACTGGACCTACGATTCCTACAGCAGGATTTGGGGATCTACATTGCTGGTCGATGGCAAAGTGCTCCTGGGTAATGAGGATGGAGATCTTTTGATCTTTGAGCATGGCAAAGAATTTTCCGAGCCCCGGGCAATCAATCTGGGTGCTCCGATATACAGTTCCCCAGTGGTGGCCAACCAAACTCTTTATGTTTCGACCCAGACCCACCTCTATGCGGTGGGAAAATAGAATTTCCCTATTGTCGGGTCCAGTCCAAAGAAAAGATACATGAAAATATTCTGGGGTTTGTTTTTGGGATTATTGGTTTTGCACCAGGACTTTTGGAATTGGTCATCTGAGGAAATTACCCTTTTAGGCATGCCGGTTGGGTTGTTTTATCATGCCCTTTTCTCCATCGCCTGTTCCATCTTGGGTGCTTGGGCAGTGAGATGGGCATGGCCGAAAGAATGGGAAGAATATGCCGAGCAAAGAAGCGATGAACTGGAGAACTAGACCGCTCTTTCCTTGCAGGAATTTTTACCGATGAATGTCCTGCTGATTATTCTTTGCTATCTTATGGTCCTGCTTCTTCTGGGGTGGGGGAGTAGTCGAATGTTCCGTGGAACAAGCAGAGATTTTTTCGTGGCCACGCACAGTATTGGTCCCTTTCTCCTGCTCATGAGCGTATTTGGTACTACCATGACTGCATTTGCCCTGGTCGGCTCAACTGGCAAATCCTTTGAGCGAGGCATTGGAACTTATGGATTGATGGCATCAATAAGCGGTTTGGTACACATGGCTATATTCTTTCTCGTGGGCATCCGCTTATGGGCACTGGGAAAAAGGCATGGTTATCTGACCCAGATCCAATTCTTTCGCGCAAGGTTTGATAGTGTGAGGATTGGCTATTTGCTCTTTCCCATTCTGGTATTACTGGTGATTCCCTATCTCTTGATTGGGATCATTGGGGCAGGAAAAGTGATCGAGCCGGTAACCGCAGGTGCATTTCCAGACCTTTTTACCAGTCCTACCATTCCTGCATGGGCGGGGGGTGTCCCACCTTGGCTAACTGGGCTGGTCATTTGTCTGGTCGTGCTGACCTATGTCTTTATCGGAGGGTCTCGGGGGACGGCGATTGCCAATGCCTTTCAAACGCTCGTTTTCATGGCTATGGGCATAGTTGCCTTTTATTTTGTGGTCCAGGCACTGGGTGGAATAGAGCAGGCGGGCAAGGTGCCGATGCGAATAACTGAGGAGGGATTGGTAGTGCAGGACTATCGCTATGACCAGAAAAATGGAGAATTAATTGCCAACCAACCCCCTAAAAAAATTGGCAAGGTTACTGATTTTTCAAACTCCAATCTTTCAAACCGCCATCCTCACTTATGGAGGGAAAACGTGACGGTGGAATTTAAAAAGAAAAATCCCCAAACCGGGGAACTCGTCCCCTTTGAGCGGGAGATCGGTATGCCCTTCATCACCTTTGTGACCTATTTATTTATTCCCCTGAGTGTGGGGATGTTTCCTCACCTTTTTCAACACTGGCTCACTGCCCGTAATGCCAGGGCATTCAAGCTCACGGTGATTGCCCATCCAATTTGTATCATGATTGTATGGGTTCCATGCGTGCTCATTGGTTCCTGGGCGAGCGGTCTGCTACCTCCTGGAATTCCTCCACCTGCAGTGTTGTCAGCCATGCTAAATATGCTCGTAGGAGACCCGCTGCTCACGGGCTTGTTAACCGCCGGAGTTTTGGCCGCGATTATGTCCTCCCTCGATTCCCAGTTTCTTTGTCTGGGAACTGTTTTTACCAATGATATCGTGGTTAACCGGGTTGGAAAAGATGCCTACACGGACTCCCAGAAATTAAAAATTGCCCGGAGTTTTATTGTGGTAATTGTGGGGGTTACTTACCTGCTCGCAATGCTCCTGAAAAATGAGAATGTTTTTGATCTGGCCATTTGGTGCTTCAGTGGATTTGCCGCTCTTTTCCCCTTGGTTTTTTCCGCCCTATATTGGAAGCGGACCACCGAGGCAGGTGCGGTGGCCTGCATCCTTACCGCTCTCATGACCTGGGCCTATTTTTTCCATCAGTCTGGACATGGGGGGGAATATTTTGTCGGGCCGGGAATTGTTCCGGCAGCGATCTGTTTTTTTGCATCGGCGGGCACATTGGTGATCGTATCTCTCCTCACTCGTCCACCTGCACAATCTACAATAGATCGATTTTTCCCGCCCCAGTCTTGATTGCGAATATCCCGGAGTGCGGCTAGGAATTTAAATATTATGGCTAGCGAAAACCAAATCAAAGAGGCAGCACAAATACTTGATAATCATGTTGCAGAAATCATCCACTGGCATTTTTCCGAAAAGACAGGATGTCCTTTTTGGCTGAATTGGGCAAAAGAACAGGACTGGAACCCGCTGGAGGAGGTTCGCACCTTTGCTGATCTCTGTGAAAAATTTCCTTATTTTGAGGACGGTTGGTTGCGGGATTTGCCCAACGATGTCTGGGTGCCACAAAAGTTGGCGGATCGACCCTTTAATATTTTTGAAACTGGAGGTACCACCGGTATGCCCAAGCAACGGATTGGCTGGGATGATTTCCGAACAGACTACACGGAGTTCTCCAAGACATTGAACGACGCGCACTTTCCCAGGAATCATTACTGGATGATGGTTGGCCCGACCGGGCCCCGTCGTCTACGTTTGGCCATTGAGCACTTGGCTAATGAACGAGGATGTTCCTGCTACTTTGTCGATCTTGATCCCCGCTGGGTCAAGCGCTTGATTGCTACCCAACAATTTGATCAGGCCCGTGCCTATATGGACCATGTGGTTGACCAGGCCCTGACTATTTTGAAGCACCGCAATGTGAGTGCCCTCTTTACCACGCCCAAATTACTGGAAGCCCTGGCGGAACGCCGGGACCTTGTGCAGGCAGGCATAAAGGGAGTGTTTTGCGGGGGTACCACCATGGATCGTCAATATGCGCGTTTTCTTACTGAAGAAGTCTGTGAGGGCGGCAAGATTGGGTTTGTGCCAACCTATGGCAATACCTTGATGGGCCTGGCTCGCCATCGTCCCTTCGGTCCTGAAAATGATTATTCGATTGCATATTATGCTCCTCAGCCCCGGGCGGTTTTGCGGGTGGTTGGTTCCACTACTGGACAGCCTGTGGATTATGATGAATGGGGCAGGGTTGAGCTTACCACTCTGACCAAAGAGTTTTTCATGCCCAAGTTCCTGGAACGGGATGAAGCCATTCGTCGAAGACCCTGGGCCGAAGCACCCTGGGATGGAGTGGCTGAGATCCGTCCCTTTGGGGCAATGGAGAAGAAAATTGTCGAAGGAGTCTATTAATTATTATGAGTACCAAACCCCACTTGCCATGTCTTCGGCTGGGAAAACCATACCAGAGCTTAAATCAATCGGAGGTAATTGATTACCGGGATGGAACAGTCCGGGCAACCCTCAGCCAGGTAAACCCAGGAATTATCCGGCGAGATCTAAGTAATATTAGCTCGGCCCGGGCAGCCCTGCAAGCATTCACCACTTCGGAATTGCTCGATATTTGCCAACGGGCCGGGGATGCATTTTTGCGTGATGATCTGCCCATCGGGCAAGACGGAGCGGCACAGAGCCCTCAGGAATATGTGGAGACCCTTTCTTCCACCAGTGGACTCCCCCATGTGATGGTACGAAGAAATATGGAGAAAATTCACTACGCTCTATCCCACATGAGCACCATATTGAACGGATTAACCCGGGGGCTGGATCTGGAGGTACTGGACCGAGGGTATGGAGAACAGTCCGGATCTCCGGTTTGCTTTCATCCGACGACCAAGGCATTGGGTCTGGTCATGCCCAGTAATTCACCGGCGGTTAATTCGCTCTGGCTGCCCGCGATCCCCCTGAAAATTCCTGTAATTATGAAACCGGGAAAAGACGAGCCTTGGACACCTTATCGTTTGATGCAGGCATTTATTTCAGCTGGCTGTCCGGCGGAGGCATTTGGGTTTTATCCTACGGATCACGAGGGAGCTGCCGATATTTTACGCCTGTGTGATCGTGCCCTGATCTTTGGGGACAAATCAACCACCGATCAATACGCCGGTGACCCAGGGGTGCAGGTCCATGGGCCCGGGTTTAGTAAGATATTGATCGGGGATGATGAAATCGAAAACTGGCCCGATTACCTAGACATTATGGTATCTTCCATTTCCGAAAATGGGGGAAGGAGCTGCATCAATGCATCCTCCATCGTCGTACCCAAGTATGCCAAGGAAATTGCGGACGCTCTGGGCAAAAGACTGGGCCCGATCAATCCTTTGCCGGTGGATGATCCCGAGGCGGTCCTTTCCGGGTTTGCCAATCCCAAGATGGCGGAGTGGATAGATTCTGCCATAGAGAGCGATCTGGCGGAGGCGGGTGCCTATGATGCGACTGCACCATATCGCGATGGTCCCCGCTTGGTTCAGGCTGAGGGAGGCACCTATTTACGCCCCACCATTATTGCCTGTGAATCGATGGAGCACCCCTTGGCAAACCGGGAATTTCTCTGCCCCTACGCCAGTGTGGTCAAGGTTCCCCAGAGAGAAATGCTGGATATGATCGGTCCCACTCTGGTGGTTTCTGCCATAACTAAATCTGCATCATTCAAGAATGAATTGTTGTTGGACTCCCGGATTGAACGATTAAACATCGGGCCCATTCCAACCATGAAGATATCCTGGGACCAACCACACGAGGGCAACCTGTTCGAGTTTCTTTACAAGCGCCGGTCCATCGGGATGGCCGCCTGAGAGAAAAATGGATGTTTGAATTGATGACTGAATGTTCCATCCAGGATTCTTCCAATCCCTCCTTTTTTATTCCTGCAGATCCCATTCAACAACAGGTTATTTTTGGTGAGGGAGTATCGGCAAGGGTAGGGGAATTTGCCAAACAGCTAGGCAGTCATGCATTGGTGGTTACGGATGCGGGTGTTCTTTCTGCCGGACATCCCCAAAAAATTATAACCTCATTACATAGTGCCGGGTTGAAAACTTTTCTGTTCGATCGCACGATTGAAAACCCTACAGATTCGAGTATTTGTGCATGTGCACGGGAGGTAGAATCTCTCGGCATCGATCTGATCGTGGGGGTGGGCGGGGGTAGTTCCCTGGATACGGCCAAGGGCACGAACTTTATTCTGACCAATGGTGGATCGATGCTGGACTATTGGGGAGTGGGCAAAGCGAAGAATCCATTGTTACCCATGATTGCAATTCCTACCACTGCGGGGACCGGGAGCGAGTGCCAGTCCTATGCCCTGATCTCCCATGATCAGACCTGCCGAAAAATGGCTTGTGGGGATTCAACCGCGTTGCCCAAAGTTACCCTGCTGGATCCGGAACTTACCTTATCCCAACCCTTTTCAGTCTGTGCTGCTACGGGAATGGATGCACTCGCTCATACCCTCGAATCTCTGGTATGCAAAAAAAGGAATGCCTGGTCGGATGGCCATGCAAAAAAGGGATTTTCTTTATTGATGCAAAATCTTGCCACTGTTTGGAACGAGCCGGAAAACTTGAAAGCTCGCGGTGCGGTATTGCTAGGTGCGGCTCATGCAGGAGCGGCAATCGAAAGGAGTATGCTTGGTGCTGCCCATGCCCTGGCCAATCCATTAACTTCCCAAAGAGGCATAATCCATGGGCAGGCAATCGGGCTTACATTGCCGGCGGTTCTTTCCTACAACCAGGAAGACCCAGCGGTGAGAAAGATCTATGCTCAATTGGCCCGGGATTCTGGGCTTGCCCAAGGAGGGACTCCGGACTCTCTTGCTTTTGATCTGCTCCTGAAAAAAGTTTTGTATCTGCGCAAAATTTCCCATCTTCCGACCCGTCTCTCTGAGGTAGGATGCAAACCCTCCACCATCATAGAATTGGCAAAAGATGCAGCCGATCAATGGACTGCGAGCTTTAATCCACGACCAGTGGGAGAGCCTGAATTGTTTGGAATTTATCAATCGATTGATGCACATGCCGGGTAGGGAATGAATCAAAAGAGTAAAGTATTATTGATCTGTCCGGTCCTCTTTTTCTTACTTTCCTTGGTTCTGCGGGCGGAATGGCCCAATCATCGTGGCACCCCATCGCTTTGTGCAATTGCCCTAGGAAAACTGGGGAATGAACTGGTGCTTGAATGGACCTTTGAGGCGGGCAAATTTTTGAAGTCTTCCCCTGTGGTGGGAAAGGGAAAAATCTTCTTAGGAGGACCAACCGGCAACTTTTATGCAATTGATGCTAAGACCGGCAAAGTTATCTGGCAGGCCGAGGCAGGCATCGGGGTGGATGCACCGGCACTGTTACACTCGGGCAGAGTACTTGTAGGGACCAAGGATGGCTGGTTGATTTGTTTTGATCAGGCAAGCGGTCAACGGATATGGGCGTATGAAACCTTGGGAGAAATTGTGGGAGCACCCAATCATACCTTTCATCCGGTCAATAAAAAATCCCTCATTGTGGTGGGCAGTTATGATAATTTTCTCCACTGCGTGGATGGGGAATCAGGCCGACTGGTCTGGAAGTTTGAAACCATGAATTACATCAATGGAACCCCGGCCATTTGGAATGATCAGGCCGTGGTGTTTGGCGGGTGCGATGCCCAGCTCTATGTGGTATCTTTACGCGATGGAAAACTGATTAAGCAGGTGGACCTAGGGGCACCGATTGCATCCTCGGTAAGCGTACGGGATTCCACAGGATATGTTGGCAATATGGACAAAGCAGTTCAGGCAATTGGCCTGGATAAAGGCGAGATCTTGTGGAACTATCAACCGAAGAACTTCCCCTACTTTTCATCCCCAGCAGTCACCGAAAAATGGGTCATTATTGGTGGTCGCGACAAGGGACTGCATGCCATTGATCGAAGTACGGGCAAGCCGCACTGGCGCTACTCGGCCCGGGGAAGAATAGACGGATCTCCCGTAATCGCAGGGGAAAAAGTGGTGGTCGGATCGATGGATGGCAACCTCTTCCTGTTCGACCTTGATTCCGGAAAAAAAATTGCCCAGTACGAAATTGGTGCTGCTATATCCAGCACCTGTGCAGTAACGGGTGGGTGGATTTTCGTTGGATGTGAGGATGGAAACCTGTATGCCTTTAGCACCGGAATGTCCAAGCAATGACCGATTCCAAAATCATTAAACCTGACCGGGAAACCCGGCAGGACACCAAGGCAGGAAACTACTTCATTGCCAATTATCCGCCCTTTTCTTTTTGGAATGAAAAAGACCTTCCCTGCGTGCAGTCCATGCTCAATAGCCCCTCTCCAGGAAATGCGCCTTTGGGCTTATATTACCATGTGCCATTTTGCCGGAAGCGCTGTCACTTCTGCTACTTTCGGGTGTACACGGATAAAAACTCTCAAGATGTCCGCCGCTATCTCGATGCGACGATGGAGGAACTCGAAAAGTATGCCAAGTCTCCCTACCTAGCCGGACGTAAACCAAAGTTTATCTATTTCGGGGGAGGCACGCCCTCCTATTTGTCTGCCCAGCAACTGACCGAACTGACCGACCGGATGAAAGAAATCCTTCCCTGGGATGAGGCTGAGGAAGTGACCTTTGAGTGTGAGCCGGGCACCTTGACCGAAAAAAAGGTTCAAGTGCTCAAGGACTTCGGGGTTACCCGGCTGAGTTTGGGGATCGAGAATTTTTCTGATCGCATACTGGAAGCCAATGGTCGGGCACACCGGTCGGCCGAGGTATTCCGTGCGTTCCAATGGGCCAAGGATGCGGGGATTGAAAATATAAATATCGACCTGATCGCCGGGATGCTGGAAGAGACGGATGAAAACTGGGCAGAGTGTATCGAGCATGTTCAGGAATTATCTCCTGATTGCGTGACCATTTATCAAATGGAGGTGCCCTTTAATACCACGATTTACCAATCGATGAAAGAAGAGGGAAAATTGTCTGCCCCGGTGGCGGATTGGCCAACCAAGAGAAGATGGGTTGCCGAAGCCTTCTCCAAGCTGGAAGGGAACGGATACAGCGTGAGCAGTACCTGTACGGCCGTCAAACAACCCGAGCAGACAAAGTTCCTTTATCGTGACCAACTCTGGGGCGGGGCTGATATGATCGCCCTAGGGGTAGCATCTTTCGGGCATCTGGGTGGTATCCATTACCAAAATATCACTCATTTTGACGATTACTGCACCAGGGTGGAGCAGGGAGAATCGATTATTCGTCGTGCCTTGCTTACCACGGAGGAGGAAAGATTCATTCGTGAATTTATTTTGCAATGGAAGCTGGGTTCGGTCCGCCCCAGTTATTTTCTGGAAAAATTTGGAATCGATGCAGCGACAAGATACCAAAGCATTCTTGATCATTGGGAGGAGATGGGAATTCTAAGAAAGGAACCGGATCTTTGGACGCTTTCCCAAGATGCTCTCTTACGGGTGGATTCCCTGCTTCATCAATTTTTTCTTCCTCACCACAGGGATGCAAAATATGTGTAGTCCAATATTCGGATAAGATTATGGCAGAAACCGAAAAAAATTTTCCGGGCTTGCTCCACCCTTTGAGCATGATGCGGCGTGCCCGTGGACTGTCCGCGCTGGATCACCAGGTGCTTGAACCCGGGGATCTTCCACAACCATACCGGCAGTTGCTTGACCATCAAGGAGACATGACCAGCCGTCTGGAAAGTGCGTATCGTACATCCATCCAAGTAAGGAGATTGCACTCTTCCAATGACGGGAAAAATTATTTTCGCGAAGTCATTCTGGAAACCATCGGATCAATCCCGCGACCTGTGGAATATGGAGCCATCGAAATTCAACTGGCTCAATTACCGGAAGCGGCCAAGCAGGCAGTGATCGATGCCCAGATCCCCCTCGGTGCCATTTTGAATAAGGGACGAATTCCCTACGACTGTTCCCTGCGCGGATTTTTCAAGGTCATTCCGGATCAATCAATTCTGGAAGCATTTGGGATAGAGGAATCCATCCCTCTGTTTGGCCGGAGCAACCGGATCGAAACACGCACGGGTGGTATAATTGCCCAGATTGTGGAGATTCTGCCACCTGTTTAGTTCCATGGTCTCGGCTTGAGTTTATTTACCTGGCAGATTGAATAAGATCTGAGTTTCATGATAACCTTCAAAAAAGAATACGATGCTATCGTGATAGGTGCAGGTCCAGCCGGTTCCACCACGGGTGCACTGCTTGCAGAAAAAGGCAGGAATGTGTTGATCGTGGAAAAAGAAAAATTCCCCCGCTACCACGTGGGGGAATCGCTGATGCCATTTTGCTACTTTCCACTAGAACGGCTCGGACTGATTGATGATCTAATGGAATCGGGGAATCCCCGAAAATACTGTGTCCAATTTGTGCGGGAAGATGGTTTTCTTTCCCAACCGTTTTATTTTTTTCAGCACTTTGACCATCCATCCTCCACCACCTGGCAGGTATGGCGGGAAGAATTTGACCAGATGATACTGGACAAGGCTCGGGAAAACGGGGCCTCCGTCCTTGAACAGACAAAGGCCAATCGATTGATTAAGGAAGGGGAGCGGGTAACTGGAATCAAGGCAACTTCCGAACAACTTGGCGAACTCGAATTGACTGCATCGGTGGTGATCGATGCATCCGGGCGCGATTGTTTTGCTGCCCACAAGGAGAACTGGATGATTCGTGATCCTGAGCTCAAAAAAGTTGC
>JAYNJW010000016.1:0-15934 GCA_038110535.1 Opitutia bacterium
CAAAATCTGACCAGTCTGGAGATCCTTCATCTAGGCTCTAATCTGATCTCTGACCTCACACCGCTGAGCAACTTGCTCGAGTTGAAAGAGTTGTATTTGGATGATAATCCGCTCGATGATTTGTCCCCCATATCTGGACTTGGAAGACTGGTTCGATTGAGCCTTGCGGATACTGGAATCTCGTCAGTTGATTTATTAGAGGATTTGAGATTGCTTGAGGAATTAAACCTCCGGTCTAATTCGATTACATCGATTCAGGCACTTAGCGGATTAAATAAAGTGAGATTTCTGGATCTTGGGAATAATAATATATCTGACCTTTCCCCGCTATCTACTTTTAGCAGTCTTTCTGTACTTTATGGGGAGGATAACAACATAACAAGCATTGAAGGAATTGCAGAACTTTCCAACTTGAAAGAGCTCAATCTTTCCAATAATCAACTTTCTCAGCTATCAGAGTTTTCGGCGGTTGACTCGTCCAGTACTTACCTTTGGCTGGCTGATTTTTCGCGTAATCTGATCAATGACTTGCAGGGATTGGAGCTTCTTAACAACTTAAGAATCCTCGCCCTTTCCCAAAACAGATTTTCCGACCTTTCTCCTCTGTCGCAAATGAACGAGTTATCCACTCTGTTGATTGACTTCAATGAGGTTGCTGATTTGAGCCCCATTGAGAACCTGCCTCAGCTGCGTGGGCTTTATGCCAATAATAATCAGCTGAAGGAAGATACTGCAGTCGATCAAATGACCCAGTTGGTCGAGCTGTACATCTTTGACAACAACTTCACCGATCTCCGAAAAAATGAGATTCAAACTGCCTTGCCCAAAGTCAAGCTTGAGCTCTAATTTTTTAGTTTTTCGCAAGTGCTTGACTTAATCGAAACCGATAATTTAGAAATCTGAATGAGGTTAAGCTTGCTGTTTTTTATTCTTTTCCTGCCATTGGTATGGGCAGAAGAGAATGTAATTTCCCAAGCGAGGTTTTTCAGGCTACTTGGGATCAAGCCAAACGAGCAAGAAGCAGCCCCATTTGGCGGACTCAAAACGGTCGTATTAACACACCAGGCCCTGTTGGAGAAAAAAAAGAAGCTTGAATTTGCAGATGTGGGAATTAGGGACTTGCGTGCGTTTTCCTATCTTAATGATTTGGAATGGCTACGGTTGTCCCACAATCCAGTCAGTGATCTATCCCCCTTGGCAGAGCTTGAAAATTTACAGGTCCTAAGTTTGTATGGCATTCCAAAATCGAAAAACATTTCCTCCCGGATTACTGACCTGAAGCCACTGACTGGCCTTAATAATCTCTGGAGTCTGGCACTTGATGAACATTCCATCAGTGATCTTTCTCCTCTTTCCAATCTTTTCAATCTTCGTACCCTTTATGTCACAAGAAACCAACTCTCAGATCTGAGTGATCTTTCTGCTCTTACCGGTCTGAAGACCTTGTTTCTTTCCCACAATCAAATCAGTAATATTTCCCCGATTTCTACATTGAAGGAACTGGAATGGCTGAGGTTGTCATCCAATAAAATAACTGACCTTTGGCCAATTTCAGGAATGTCTAGGCTCGAACAATGCTTCTTGGAAAATAACCAAGTGACCAATCTTGCTCCGTTGGCTAATTTGAAACAAATGAGGGAATTGAAACTGGGTGGAAACCAAATAAGAAATCTTCAGCCCTTGGCTGGGCTTACTTATATGCGTGAATTGCACTTGAATAACAACAAAGAGATCGAAGACATTTCCGCACTGGTAGGCATGCGACAGTTACAGATTTTAAACCTAGCCCATAATCAGGTGAATGATCTTACTCCGCTCCTAAACACCAGATCGTTACGCACCCTTGTGCTTGTGGGTAATCCATGTGACGAAGCACAAATATCCCGCATCAAAATGGCCCTGCCGAAATGTGAGGTAATTTACCATTGATGGAAAATTTCCCGGGAGGTTTCCACTCCCTCGAGAAAGGTTCTTTTTTCTTCCATCCGGCCATCCTCCAGATAGCGAATAAACGATCCATTACCCTCGGTCACAGTGGATTTTTGGCATACCGAACCGTCTGGTTTCCACACAGAAATTCCTACCAGATGACCGATATGGTTGGTCGATCGATAGCTTAGTTGCCCATTGGAATAATATTCGGTCCACTCCCCATCGACTTCCCCATCCCTGGTCTGCCCCATTACCATGATCTGTCCATTGGGATGCCAGACGGTAAAGGAGCCCTCCATCCGGTCCTCAGTCCAGTAAATTTCCGATTGTTTAGTCCCGTTTTCATCCCAGGCAATCCATAAGCCTTCCTTTCTTCCATCCAATAAATATCCCAGTTCTGTAAGTTGGTAGTTTGGGTTGGTTGTTTTGACCCAACCGGAGAATGGGCTGTCGTCCGAATCTACATACAGGTAAAACATGCCATACTTGAATTTTCTTTGCAGTGTACCTAACTCGATGGCATTTTGCTCAGCCTCAGAAAAAGTACTTGGTTCTGCAAGGTCCGGTACGGAACAAGAACCAAGGAAAAGCGAAAGAATGAAAAAAAGAAAAATTTGCACGGGAGTAGGCCTATTACAACCCTAGCCGAATGAAGATGAAGGGAAAGGGTAATGTCATTGATTGAAAGACCATTTTTTTATATCCTCGTGGGATGATTTTTATTCGTGAGGTAACCCTTTCCTATGGTCACAAGAAATTGTTTGACGAAATTTCGGAAACGATTGGTCCGCGTGACCGTATTGCCTTGGTTGGCTCAAATGGTTCGGGAAAGACTACCCTGTTACGCATGCTTATGGGCGAAATCAGTCCGGACGAGGGTGGTATTGAAAGGCCCGACTATGCCACTGTGGGTTATCTGCCGCAGGACGGGGTGCATGCATCCGGAGGAACCGTTCGCGATGAGGCGGGCAAGGCTTTTTCGGGAGCCTCCCAATTACAGGCAAAGTTGGATGAAGCCGAGGCAAAGCTGGCGGAGTTGGATCCCGAGGATGAAGAGTTCTACGACCTGATTGATTTAATGGGCGGGTGGGAAACGCAACTGGCAAGTTTTGAACCGGAAAAAATGAATTCGAGGATCGAAAAAGTGCTCATGGGCATGGGCTTTTCCAAAGATGATATTGATCGGCCAGTTGAAGAATTTTCCGGTGGCTGGCAAATGCGAATCGCCCTGGGAAAATTACTCCTGCAAGCCCCATCCCTTCTTATTTTGGACGAACCGACCAACCACCTGGATGTGGTTTCCCAGAACTGGCTGGAGCATTATTTAAAAGGGTACCAAGGCTCCATCCTTGTGATCTCTCACGACCGGGCATTTTTGGAAACCGTGACCGAGCGTACCATTGAATTAAAACTGGGTGCCCTCAATAGCTATAGGGGAAACTATACTTTTTATCTCAAGGAAAGTGCCGCCCGCTTGGAACGACAGCGCAAGGCATACAATAACCAAAAAAAAGAAATCCAAAAAGAGAAAGAATTCATCAACCGTTTCCGTTCCAATGTGAAAAAGGCTGCAATGGTGCAGAGCCGGATTAAGGGATTGGAAAAAATGGAACTGGTGAAACCGGAAGCCGAAGAAAAAAAGATTTATTTTCGTTTTCCACCCTCTCCAGCAGCCAGTCAGAAGGTGGTCGAGTTGGAGGGGATGACCAAGGCATACGGGGACAATGTGGTCTTTGATGGTCTTGATTTGCGCATTGATAAGGGGGACCGAATCGCGGTAGTCGGAGTCAATGGGGCCGGAAAATCGACCCTTGCCCGGGTTCTTGCCGGGGTGGAACCATTTCAAGAGGGTGCACGGGATGTCGGCGTAAATACAGTAATCGGATATTTTGCCCAGCACCAGGCCGAGGAGCTAAATCCGGCCAACGAGGTGTTAGCCGAGGTGGAAGAAGTCTGTGAAAATAATCCGGATGCCAATCCCCGTGCAGCTCTGGGTGCTTTGCTCTTTAGTGGAAATGATGTTTTCAAAAAGACATCTGTACTTTCTGGTGGAGAGCGTAACCGAGTAGCCCTGGCAAAACTTTTGATGAAGCCCTGCAACTTTCTTATTATGGACGAGCCGACCAACCATTTGGACATACGGAGTAAGGAAGTGTTGCAGGAGGCATTAAACTTATTTGAAGGGACTGCCCTGATCGTCAGTCACGACCGCTCCTTTCTCGACGGAGTGGTCAATAAGGTGTTGGAGATTTCCACCCGCAAGGCGATGATGCTGACCTGTAATGTGACCGAATATATGGAACGGTTGGAAGTGGACGAGTTTTAAGCTTTTTTCTCTCTATCGCAAAAATTTTAGGGCTAGAAAACCACCCACCAGCAAAGCCCCAAAGATCAGGGCAAGCAGGTTGAAATGTTTGTCGATTTTCTCTTTCATCGGTTCGCCAAACTTTGCCACCAAGGCGGCCACCAAAAAGAAACGGGCCGAACGGCTCACTGCCGAAGCCAGAATGAAGGGCATAAGAGCCATACCTAAAACGCCACTAGCAATGGTGAATATTTTGTAGGGAATCGGCGAGAACCCAGCAAGAAAGACCAAGGGCCATCCCCACTCAGTGTACCAATCTTGCAGACGGACAAATTTCTCCTCGGTAAATCCAGGGACATATTGGAAAAACAAGGGAGCCAGTCCATCCCAGGCAAAGGAACCGATGGCATAGCCAGCCAGTCCTCCGAGAACTGAGGCAACCGAACAGATCAGGGCAAAAGTGAAAGCTTTGCCCAGACTGCCCAGGCAAAGGGGAATTAATAAAACATCCGGTGGGATGGGAAAGAAGCTTGCCTCCGCAAAAGAGAGCAGACCCAACCAGAGGCCGGAAAGCTTACGTTCGGCCAAAGAGAGCGTCCAGTCATAGATTCGGCGAAGCGGGTTATTCTTTTTTTCCATCAATCAGAAAATGAGCGAGTTGTGTGCTTAGAATGATAATTTGGCAAGGTAGGGGAGTTCCCGGTACTGACCGGCATAGTCTAAGCCATATCCAACCACAAATTCATTGGGTATGGAAAAACCTACCCAGTCCGCCACAAACCCGTTTGTCCTTCTTTCTACTTTGTCGAGGAACACACAGGTGCGGACAGAGTCGGGATGGAGATTCGTAATTTCATTGACGGCCTGTTCCATGGTCTTTCCAGTATCGAGAATATCATCAACTAGAAGTACATGCCTGGCTTTGAGGTCCGATTTTAGACTGCTGGTAATGCGGGGAGCAGATTGGGGAGAGGTTGCATTGCCATAACTTGAAATACGCAGACAGTCCAATTGCGTGGGTACCTTGAGTAAGCGCATCAGATCCGCAGTGAAAATGATGGCACCGTCCAATATGGATACCAGAAGAATTTCCCTGCCCAGATAGTGTTGGTTGATCTCCACTGCTAGGGACTGTAAGCGTTCGGCGATCCGATCGGCGGAGAGCAGTTCAATTGGTTGAGGTAGGGCATTCATGCAGCCTGTAAAAGCCAATCAATACTTGCCTGAGCCGAGGAGGCATAGCCACCCCCAAACAAATTGAAATGATTGAGCTCGTGGTAGAGATTGTACAAAGTTTTACGCTGCCGAAAGCCTGGGTCAATCGGATATTCGCGTTCATATGCAGTGTAAAACGAAGAAGAAAAACCGCCAAACATATAGGTAAAGGCCAGGTCTGCCTCCCGGTCACCATAGTAAGATGCCGGATCAAAAATAAAAGGAGAGCCCTTGCGATCCTGACTGGCATTGCCTCCCCATAAATCCCCATGGAGTAGGGATGGGTGTGGATGGTAGGAGGTGAAGAAAGTATCTAGGCAATCGAGCAGTTCCCGGGATCCGCTAAATTCTCTTCCTTTTTTTGCCGCCAATGCAAATTGGTGGGACAGTCGATGGTCACGATAAAAAGATATCCAATCATGCGACTGTGGGTTGGGTTGGGGGGTCGCCCCGATACAGTTGTCCATGGTCCAACCAAAGTAAGGTTGTGTGACCCGGTGCATTTTTCCCAGAAGGGTGCCCAGTTTTGTCTGGCCATCCGATGATGTTGTGCCTTCGTCAATAAATTCCAAAACGAGGAATGCCTGACCGTTTTCCAGACCGTGAGCAATAACTTGGGGTGCCCGTACAGTATCGGTTTGGTTAATTTCGTGAAGTGCTTGTGCTTCAGCCTCGAAAAAGGGAAGAAAGGAAGACTGGTTTTTTTTAATAAAATATACCCGGCCATCCTCTCCGGCAATCTTTGAGGCTTGGTTGATGCAACCACCCCCGATGGATAATGAGGAAAGGGTACGAAAACAGCAACCAGTGGACTCAGAAATGGCTCGATCGATTCCGCTCATGGAGCAAAAAAGAAGTTAGCCCAACTTCTTTTCCAGATGATCGAGCAGATTCATGCACCCATCATCGAGTAGGTCCAGCACCTTTTCAAAACCGGAGGGACCACCATAGTAGGGGTCAGGAACCTCCCGGTCGGAAGAACTGACAAAATCACAAAACGGCCGAATTTTCTTTTTGTAGGATGGCGCGGGTGCCAGTTTATTGACCTCAGAAAAATTGAAGTCATCCATGGTCACGATCAAATCGGCTTTGTCATAGTCCTGATCCTTGATCATTCGGGCAGCCCCAGCAATCGTAAGCCCACGTGAATGGGCGGCCTGTCGCATCCTTGAATCAGGCGGGTTGCCTTGGTGGGAACCGATCGTGCCCGCGGAATCGCAGGTGAATTTGTTACCAAGACCACGGTCCTCAAGCAATTTACGAAAAGTACATTCAGCCGCAGGTGAGCGGCAAATATTTCCCCAGCATACAAACAATATGTGCATAAGAATAAAGGATGTGACAAGGATGGGGATCTTTGACAAGGAGTAAACCCTGCTGGGCTTATTACTCTACATGGCTTGACTTTCCTTATTGGGACCATTGGATACTGAAAGACTTGAGCAAATCATTACTAATTTTCGGGTGCGGGTATGTGGGGCTGGAACTGGCCAGACGATCCCTTAAACTTGGTTGGTCCGTCACTGCATTTACCCGAAATTTACAAACCGCCGAAAAAGCGGAGCAACTGGGAGCCAAAACTGTGGCTGGCAACCTGCAGGATCACGACTGGTGGCACCGGATCTCTCCAGGTTTTGATTATGTGGTCAACTCAGTCGGAGCTTTCTCTCCCTCAATGGAAGGATACAAGCAATCTTACCTGATGGGGATGCAATCCATAGTTGGATGGATGAAAAAAAACAAGATTCGATGTGAAAACCTGACTTTTACCAGCAGCAGTTCTGTGTACCCGCAGCAAGATGGTAGCTTGGTAAATGAAGAGTCGGATAACTCTGGAGTTTCTCCCCGAGGTCAAATCCTGCTGGACGCGGAAAAGATTTGCCTAGGTGCTTCAACAGAATTGGCCACAAGGAGCAATGTAATCCGTTTGTCCGGTCTCTATGGTCCCGGTCGCCACTTGCTGGTGGACAAAATCCGCAGGCACGAACCAATGTCGGGAAATCCAGACAGAGTGCTTAACCTAACCCATCGTGATGACGCGGTATCCGCAATCCTCGCTGTTCTGCAAGCCGGAGATTATTACAAGGGGGGCATTCTTAATGCCTGTGATGGTCAGCATGCTACTCGCGGAGAGATTGTTCGTTGGGTTGCGGAGCAGTTGGGAAATACTGCTCCAAAGTTCGAAGGGATTGATCAGGATAATGGTCCTCACCGCCGGGTGGATAACTCCAAAATAAAACAATTACTGGGTTGGTCTCCGAAGTATCCAACATTTCAATCCGGGTACGAAGATTTTCTTGCCACAGAATAGGCCAAACTCTTTTATTCTGATTATGCCAGGTGTAGGAAAACTTCTTAAACAAGCCCAAAAAATGCAAAAGCTGATGGAGGAGGCTCAGGCCAAATTATCCGAAGAGATTTTGGAGGTCAGCGGTGGTGGGGGAGCAGTCTCCATCAAGATTACCGGACAGGGAGAATTCAAAGATTTAAAGCTGGATCCTGAGTTCCTCAAAGAAGACCCGGATTTTGTTTCCGAAGCCATTCTTCAGGCAGTGGTTGATGCTTCCGAGCAGGCAAAAAAGAAAAGTGATGATGCCATGGGCAGTCTCACCAGTGGTGTGCAAATGCCCGGTTTCTTTTAATCTCTTCATTACTTGACTCCTCAGTACCAAGCCTTGGTGCAAGCCCTGAAGCGTTTGCCAGGACTGGGCTATCGTTCCGCAGAAAAAGTTGCCCTGCATCTCTTGGTGGAAAATACCTCATCGAGCACCGCTCTGATTGATTGCCTGAGCCAGGCAAAGTCCTCACTTGGGCCCTGTGAGATTTGTGGAAATTTAGCCGAGCAAAGTAAATGTTCCCTTTGTTTGTCAGAGGAGCGGGATCATTCCCAAATTTGTGTTGTGGAAGGAGTAACCGATCTCTTTGCCATGGAACGGGCGGGAGTATTCCGAGGGGTTTACCATGTTCTTCATGGCAAGCTTGCCCCGGTACGCGGAATTGGTCCTGGAGACCTCAACCTCGAATCACTCCGAAACCGTATACGAGAGGGTGAGATAAATGAAGTTATTCTTGCCCTTGGCAATGACATGGAGGGAGAAGCGACCTGCCATTATCTAAACGAGGAAATCTTTGGCGGACTGAATTTGCAGATTACGAGAATTGGTTTTGGCTTGCCCAGCGGGGGGGGCATTACCTACGCCGATGAAGTTACCTTGCGGAGTGCCATCGAGAGCCGCAAATCCATGTGAAATAAATTTTAATCAGGCCAACCTTTCCAGGTCCCGGAACCGTAATCATAATATTTTAACGGATCGTTTTCTGCGATATTCAAATATATCCAGTTTTCATAATCGTTATGCCAAAGAAAATTTTGGGAATAGATGCGTTCATTTGTCCATAGCCAGCCGAGTTCATCTTCCCATATCCAAATGCCGGACGAGTTTAATTCAGGATAAAGCCAGCCCAGTTGTGTATGATAAATCCATCTTCTTTCTGTCTGGTAAATCGTACCGAACCAGGAAGCAAACCAATGGCTCCCCATATATTCACTTTTCAAAAAAACAGACAGTTCTGAAAGGGCAAAAGATGCAGTGGCCAGAGAATCTGAACGCAGAAAAATTGTGGTTTGTGCAGCAAGTGGATTCTGAATACCGGAACCAAGCCAATGAGAGAAGCGATACCCGGGATTTGAGGCTGCTGATATTTGTATATATTGATCCTCTTCGTAAAAACCGCCCCCAGTTATAGTTCCAGCGGCACTGATATTTTGAAGAACTATAAGAGAGAGAATCTGTTTTTCTTCGGGTTCGAAATTGGCGGTAATGTTTGAATCTTTCTGGATCAAGATAGTGGTGGAAGAACTTTCAGGAGATTCAATATTTTCACCGACCCATCCAGAAAAAACATGTCCCTCACTGGGCACAGCATCAATCCTCACTGAGCTCCCGTAGGCAAATGGGTTATTTCCAATATATGCAGCTTGGCCATCACCGGATGTGCCAATTGATAAAGAATGTAATTGTGGAATAAAGATTGCCCGCAAGGTCACATTGCTAACCATATTAAAAGTTGTTTCAGCAGAAAATGGTTCTTTGGTTCCATTGCCTTCCCAGTGAGAAAAGCTATACCCTATTAATGGTTCAGCCGAAATATTTACATCGCTCTGGTAAGTGTAATTACCTGATCCTGTGGAATTACCCCCTGGTCCGGCCTGTACATCCAAGGAAAAAGCCAAAGGTTCAAAGTGTGCGGTTAAGGAAAGATTGGATTCGATAATCAACGAGTTGTTTGCTTCGCCAGGGTTGATCAAGGTATAACCGCTCCATCTATCAAAAGAATAGCCATATTGGGGAATTGCGGAAATCGAAACATTTTGCTCATCTTGGTAATTGCCCCCACCTAATAAAATTCCTCCCTTAGTAGGAGAAGCGGTCAGAGTCAGTAAGAAATTATCTACCGGATTTGCTGTAAAGCCAGCGGATATATTTTGATCAGCGTTCATTAAAATCGAGGTGAGTGGAGCATCGGGATCACTAATTGCTTCTCCTGTCCATCCCTCAAAAGAATATCCAGCTTCAGCTGTAGCTTCGATTTGTACCAAAGTGCCATGGGGGTAAGAACCGGTACCGGATACGGTTCCTCCCGCTCCCGATAGAATGTTCAGTGTGTATGATTTTAGATAGAAACTTGCCGAAACAGTTCGTGCGGACTGCATATCAACCGTGGTTTCGGGTTGGTATGGCTCTACCACACCATCCCCAGACCAGGAATCAAATAAGTAGCCCATGCTGGGTGTTGCCGAAATTGAAGGGGTGCTCCCAAAGGTATAAGTACCAGCTCCCGAAACCGTTCCTCCTGTGCCTGCAAGCACAGTCAGTGGGTATGAGTTGAGAGAAAATAAAGCGGAAATATTCCGGTCCTCGGACATGACAACCTTTGTGGTACTTGCATTAGGATCTTCGATGCCTTCTCCCGCCCACCCAGAGAAAGTGTATCCATTCGACGCAGTGGCAGAAATGATGGGTGTTGTCCCATGATTGAATGTGCCTGTTCCCGTGACCGTTCCACCGTTGCCTGCCAGCAGCGTGAGTTCGTAAGAATTGAGTGAAAAAATTGCGGTAATAGTGCGTGTTGTAATCATGCTTACTGAGGTGATGGATGCGTTCGCATCGCTGACTCCTTCCCCGGCCCAACCTGCAAAAGAGTATCCTGTATCTGGAGTGGCGGTAATGGACGGGTTCGATCCGTGAACAAAGGTGCCACTGCCGGTGACTGATCCTCCATTACCCGCCAGTACGGTGAGTTCATAAGAGTTGAGCGAAAAAACTGCGGTAATAGAGCGTGGTGCAGACATGCTTACCGAGGTGATGGATGCGTTCGCATCGCTGACTCCTTCCCCCGCCCAACCTGCAAAAGAGTACCCTGTGTCTGGAGTGGCGGTAATGGACGGGTTCGATCCGTGAACAAAGGTGCCACTGCCGGTGACTGATCCTCCATTACCCGCCTCAACGGTAAGGCTGTATGAATTAATCGAGAAGGATGCGGAAACCGATCTGTCCCGGGTTATCGATACAGTGGTGGAAGCTTGTGATGGGTCGGCGACGCCTTCTCCTGACCACCCGTCAAAAGAATATCCGGTGTTGGGAGTGGCTGTGATAAAAGCATTGGTTCCTAAATAGTGCATGCCGGAAGCGGTAACGGTTCCTCCAGTATTTGCAGAAATTGAGAGAGTAAAAGCTGGCCAGTCACTATCCCTTCGATGGGTTCTTCCAAACATGGGCCAATCAGAATTGGCAGGTCCGATACCAATATCCACGCAGTAGAGTTTTTTATCAAAGCATCCAAAGTACAACTTTCCGTCATCACTTAAGAGCAGCGAGGAATCGACCACGGAAGGAATTTCAAAGGGAGGGGAACTGACATTGCTGTCCCATGCTTTGGATCCGTTTGCATCGTAGGCAAACAGATGATTTTCCCCACCACCGGTATAACCTATCACATAGACCCTTCCATTTTCATCCACCACGGGAGTGCTGTAAAAAACATCGCCCACAAAGACTTCCCAGTTGGGCAGGTTTTCAGTTGTGGCAGAAAAAGTGGGCAAAGACCGCATGTATCCGTCCCGGGAAACAAAAAAGACCTCCTCATTAATGCCAAGCACAGGGGATGAGTCCACCCGGTCTCCCGTTTCATATTTCCAGTTCAGGGAAGCACTGTCTCCGTCGTCCGATAGGCTGTAACAAAATCCATTTCCGCTCCCAAAATAGATATTGCCTGATGTATCCACCGCAGGAGATGAAAGGATCGATTTATTGGTATCAACAACATCCTCGACCTCATAGGTCCACTTAACTGTGCCGTCTGGATTGACGGCATGGAGGGTACCATTTTCGTCCCCAAAATAAAGGGAGCCATTTTCACCAATGGCAGGGGAGGAGAAAACGGGTTGTCCCACAAAATATTCCCAGGCCAGAGAGCCGTTGCTTTCCAACGCATAAAATATGGAGTCCATCGAACCGAAGTATACCCTGCCATTTAAATCAACTGCGGGACTTGATGTAATATAACTGTTGGTTTCAAAGCTCCAATTAAGAGAGCCATCATCACTATTTACTGCGTATAGATGATTGTCCCACGAACCCGCATAAATAGTGCTGCCATCTCCGCTAAGGGCAGGGGAGGAGTCCACCCAGTTGCCGGTGGTAAATGTCCACTTGATTGAGCCATCGGTATTAAACGCAGTTAAATTATTATCATTGGAGCCCACATAAACGATTCCGTTATTATCGATTACCGGTGAGGAGAAAATAATACCCTGGGTCTCACCGGTCCAGGAAAGTGTAGCTGGAATGGTCTGAGCCCAAGCAGCAGGAACTATCAGGAATGCGGAAATAGCTAACCAAAGGAATCGGATAACTGGGTTTGATTGAATTTTGGGAATCTTTTTCAACGCTAAATTATAAAGCAATTTTTCTTTTTTCCGCAATCTGTCTGAGTTTGCAAAATTAGCTATTGTAGGGAATGGAAAGACGAAAGGAAGTTCCAGTTTGGTCAGAATGAATCAGGATTAGTTTTGCTCCCATACTTTCCGCTAATTGTTGACTGAGGGCGAGCCCGATCCCGGAGCCTCCTTTTTTACTGACCACGGGTTCGAAGAGGCGGTTCTTGACTAAGGGGGGAATACCACTGCCATTATCAGAAATATCTATTTCTAGATAACTTTCACTTTTCCGACAGGATAAAGAAATGCTCACTCCATTTCTGGCATCAATGGAATTTTGAATAAGGTTGGTTAAAATGGCCAGAGCAAGATTGGACTGTAAATTATTGAGGGTTTCTGAAAAACATCCTTTGGGGGCTACATCGAAAGTAGTGGGGGGAGCAGTTTGGCTGAATTTTTTCTGAATAATTTCAAAGAGTTCCCCGATGCTTAGAGAGTAAGCGATTTCTCCATCGTGCATCTCTTTGATCGAACCAAGGGACTGCTGAACCAATTGCTGGATTTGACTGATCTGTTGCTGTGCATTTTTATCCTCAGTCACTAAATTTTGGAGGTTGGTCAACTGACCTCTAAGTCCATGCATCAAATGTCCGGTCATTGCTCCCAAACTCGTTGTTTTGTAAGCACGGGAAAGTTCTTCATTGGTTTTTTTTAAAACCTCTGTTCTTTCCAGCAAGAGGTTCTCTTTTGCGGAAATTCTGCCGATCATAATTTTGAAGATTACCCATAGAATGACCAGCATGGTTAGTCCAATAAGTATCCCCTGTTTGATTAATGCCGTATCGATTTCTTTCCAAGACTTTTTGTAAGAATTCGGGAGTACAGTAAACTCTATGGAGATCTCAAATCCTTCGTGGCGAATAGGGGTTAAGAGCGACAATGCATTGCTCTTGATACTACGATAACTCCATCCCTTGCTTATCGCCTCTTCAAATTGTTTGGGTGATGGATATTCGTTACTTACTGAAGTTGAGAGGTCAAAAGCTTCATACTTTTTATTATATGCCTCAATGCCTTGGATCTGTGGGATGTTCAGACAACTGATTGCTGCCTGGTTCAAAAGAGAATCCAGTCCGATCAAATCATTGGAGGAAAGTTTATTGTCAGTAAGAAGAAATTCTGATTCCAAATTTTGCAGGTAGAATTCCTCAAGATTCTTTTCAAAAATGCTTTTGAGAAAACGGGCATCAGATGCGATCACTTCTTCATGAAGCTGAGTACGGGCAAACATCAGGACACAAACTACCATAAGGCACATGGTCAGGGAGGCCCAAATAAAGCTTGTCCATGAGCGGTCTTTTAGGGTCGTGTTCATTTTTCCCAGGCGAGACCAACCGACCAAATATTGTTTTCGAAAGCATAATTCGGGTCGTTCGAGCTGTCAGTCTCATGCATCCATTTGGCATAAGTTTTCCAATCCTCTTTCAATTCCCTATTAATCCCCAATTCGATAGACCAGTAATCTTTGGAGAATTTCCCCTGGTTGTTCACTAGCCTTTCAGAATAACGGGTACGATTGTGCCCTAGGGATATTTCGCTTTCCCACTTTTCGGTTTCAAATTTTTTTCCCAGTGAGGTTTTGAGGCGATGGTAATTATAATAACCTCCCTGGTTGTCCTTTACCTTTTCAATGGTCGAGCCAATGGAAATCCCTTTGCTCCAACCATCTTCACTGGCACTGGTAAGTTTGGTGGACAGTCCAATGTGTTTGGTTTTTGAATTCCCGTTCAGGGGATTTCCCAACCCATCTTTCGCTATACGGTCTTTGAAATCGGACATTATATGAAATACTTTGGCATACCATTTGAAGGGATGAGTGGATTTGTTGGATAAGGATGCGGAAATTCCAAATTTAGAGCTTTGATCCTCAAACTGGCGTAATCTTTCCTCACTCCAACTCAGTTCCACTTTTCCTTCCTCTCCATTATCTCCCTTCCATTTTAAATTGGGAGAAATTTCCGAGCGCAGGGAAGTAATTTTCAAACGTTCAGGAGAACCGAGAGTTGACATGTCCATCGGTTGATCAAAATAAGTGTGCTGAAAACGAAGGCCGTAAGATTGCTTGCTTGTAGGTGGTTTATAGGAATAATCGAATTGAGAGAGAACCAGACCCGCAATCTCATCTTTTTCGAGTTCAAAAAAATTCTTCGCCTCACCAAAAAGATAGATCAAAACTTCATGCTGTGGGTTTTTTTGACTTAGAAGAAAGCTTTCGAGATTTAGCTCAGCAAATGAACTGCTTTCAGGATTATGAGCCGCACCCAAAGGATTATCGGCATATCCCCCGCCCAGTTCCAAAGCATAAAATTTGTACCAATCTGAAGTTTCCACCAGCAACTCTTCTTCCTCTTCCTCCCACATAAATAATTCATCGAAGAGCAGTTGATTAATTTCCTCATCGCTTAGAGTGGTTTTGTTTTCCTTATCTTTTGATCGCGTGCCCTGAGCAGAATCTTCATCAATCCTTACCTCTTTATTTTCTGCTTCTACGCTCTGAGCAGAAATTTCCTGAGGAGTTTTTTGAGGTTCTGGCTTAACTTCTTGGGTGCCGAGGCTTTTTAAGGCTTTTGGAGTAAAAATGATTATTTCACCCAGATTAGAGTGAAACGAATCGAAAGGAGCCAAAGCAAATGAGTGATGACTGCAAACCCACAGTAAGATTATTGGTGAAAATTTTACTGACTTTAACATCCAATCCACACCATAGGTTTATTCTGTCTTTTTTAAAAAGAAAAATGAGAGACTCCGTTTCCAGAGTCTCTCATCAGATGCAAAATCAGAGAGGGCAATATTTTCTGACTTCGCTAAAGGATCAGTTCAAAAGATCGATTAATTAAAGATCGGAAGTTCGGGTAGCCTCGGTTTCCACCTGGTCGCGGATTTCTTCTTTCAGAGCTTTGGCGGTCTCCTTAATTTCCTGATGCTTTGCTTTATTCAATTCCTTGAATTCTTTGATAATTACCAGGCGTTCTTCCTTGGATGCATCTTTGAGCGTAGTCAGCATTTCCTTCTGTGCCTCATGAAGTTCTTCTCTTTTTTGTTTTAGGTCGTCCACTTTTGCCTGTAATTCTTCCGATAATTCGATTTGTGGGCGCTCTGGTCTTTCGGGGCGGGCAGCTTTCAATTCCTCGCGGATAGCTTCGTGCTCGGCCTTGATTGCTTCAAACCTTTCCTTGTTGGCCTCCTTAAATTCTTGGGCAGCCGCTTTGATTTCTTCTTTAGTCGCATCTTCGCCCAAATCCGCAAGGCTTGCTTTAAGTTCGCTGTGCAAAGCTTCCTGCTTTTCTTTAATCCCATCAAGCTGGGTCTTTACTTCTTCCGAGAGCTCGCCTTTGTCGGGGCGTTGCGGGCGTTTAATGTCTCCATTTTCAGCTAACTTCTCTTTAATCTGCTTAATTTTCTCGACGGCTTCTTTTTGAGTTATTTTGCCATCTTTGATGGCTTGTTTAATCTTTTCAAATGGTTTGCGGGCTTCAGGTTTT
>JAYNJW010000016.1:16034-39523 GCA_038110535.1 Opitutia bacterium
TGAATAATGATTTTTTCATATTTTAAATTATGTTGGAATTGAAGATTAAGTGCTCACAATGACATTCATTTTTCATGCCTAAAGATATAATTTGCATAAATAACTAAGGGAAAATAGTTTATGAATTTATGCAACACTTGATTGTCAACGGATTTATTTGATTTGGGTATTATTCCCCAAAATTTTATATCTTGCTTGGGGAATAATCCCCAGTTTATTGCTTCAAATCCTTGAGGCGGTACCTCAGGTAATCCCTGGGTACCCCAAGCAGGCGTGCAGCCGCAGAAACATTGCCCTTGCTTTGGTTGATACCAAGTTGAAGTAAGCGTAGGATTTCTTTCTCCAAGTCAAAACCATCTTCCGGGAAGCAAAAATTTTCGTTCAGCCAATCGCTCTCCTTTCTGGGATCATTCTGGGTAGTGCTGGTTGAATGTACCGAGTTCAATCTCAACTGTTTCCCAGGTTCGTGCAGAACAAGGGCCCGTTCCAGTTCGTGTAGTAATTCACGGTTGTTACCTGGCCAGCTATGACTTTGTAAGTATTTCATACTTTCCGCATCAAGTTCAGGTTTTTTGAGATGATATTTTTGTGAAAGGGTCACTAGGAAATGATCCGCCAGTTTAGGCAAGTCCTTGGATCGTTGCGAGAGGGGAGGAATGGAAATGCGCAGTAGGTCGAGCCGGTGAAAAAGATCTTCCCTGAATTTTCCTTCGGTGATCATTTTTCTTAAATCACAATTAGCCGCGGCAATAATACGGACATCAATAGTGATGTCCTTGTTCCCACCAACCCGGCGGATTTTCTGGCTTTCGATTGCCAGCAGAAGCTTTGCCTGGGCCGATAAGGATAAACTTGCAACTTCATCCAGAAAAAGAGTACCGCCATCGGCTGCCTCAAACAGACCAATGCGGCCATCCTTGGCATCAGTGAAAGCTCCTTTTTCATGACCAAACAATTCTGATTCAATTAAATTTTCTGTGATCGCCGAGCAATTCAGGGCAATAAAGGGGGCGTCCGACCTCGGGCCATTTGCATGTATCCATCTGGCATAAGTGGATTTGCCCGCTCCGGTTGGACCATCTATCAGCAGGGGAGGGAGGCTTTCTTTTAAACGGTTATCTGCGGATAGAATTTTTTCCAACTGCTGCAAGTCCTCGGCAAAAGATCCTTCAAAGAATAAATGTTCAGCATGCTCTTTGGTGGTTCTAGTGACATGCTCAACCAATCTCTTATTTTTACGGTTTGTCTGTGCCTGTTGGAAAACGAGAGGTAGTTCCTCGATATCGAAAGGTTTGGATAGGTAATCGGCAGCCCCAAGCCGGATCGATTCCACCGCAGATTTTACGCCACCTTCTCCGGTCATTAAGATGCAGAGTGTATTTTCTGGTATATATCCGCTTTTTAATAAATTCAGGCTATCGCCGTCCGGTAAATTTAGGTCAAACAAGGCGAAGTCAAAAAACATTTCCTTCAGTGCGACCTGAGCTTCGGCACAGGTGCCAACCGCGGTCACTTCCATTCCCAGATCTGATAAAAAAGCTTCGATCCTTTTACCCAATAAAATATCGTCTTCGAGCACCAAGACTTCTTTTCCAGTAATCGAATTTACACTTTGCACCGTTACCCCGAAATGAACCGCAATTCTTTTAGAGTCGATAAGAAAAATCTTTTCCTATGGTAGAACCCGATTCATGGTAGTCCAAGTGGTCAGGTATTTAATCTATTTTTTACCGGGATTCATTTTCTCGTTTGGCTTGAATGCCAAAATAACTTCCTTGGGACAGGTTCCCCTATGGTCAGATCTGGATATTTTTCAAAAGTCCATGTCCCGAAGCGAATTCATTGACTTTTTAGACAATGTGTATTGTCCACGAAAGGAATGGTGGTCTGCATGGATGATCATTGATCAGGATAAGGTCAGCGTACGAAAAGTTTCCGGAAAGGATGATTGGTATGACCTCTACTTTTCCAAGGATGTTAATGGTTCTGTAGTATCGAGCTCATCTGCCAATAGTTTACCAAGTTTAAAAGGTATGATCATCGCTCTGGATCCGGGGCATATTGGCGGGGCATGGTCAGAAATGGAAAGGAGGCATTTTTCTTTGGACGGAGATCCCCCCGTAAAAGAAGGGGACCTTTCCCTCGCAGTTGCCCAAAAACTGGTACCTCAATTAAAGGCTTTGGGAGCCATTCCTGTACTCGTTCGCAAAGTCAGTGAACCTGTCACCCTGCAGCGCCCCGAAGATTTCCGTAAGATTGCTAAGCAATGGGCAGAGGAGATAGTGGGCACCGAAGATAACAATAGTCAGGAGCAAGAATTATTGATTAAGGACCGGGAGGAACTGCTTTTTTACCGGGTGGATGAAATTCGTGCACGGGCCGAATTACTCAATCAATCGATCAAGCCTGACCTCGTTATTTGTATACACCTGAATGCGGCTCCCTGGGCAGATCCTAAGCAAAGAGAATTGGTGGAGCGAAATGACCATCATATGCTGGTAAATGGATGTTACATGGGAGGAGAACTCGCCTATGATGATCAGAGGTTTGAAATGATCTGGCGCTTGCTCAACCGTTGGTCGGTGACCGAACAGCACTTGGCAGAATCACTCTCACTTTCGTTCTCTGAAATCACCTCCATGCCAGCATTTTCTTACCATGGACCCAATGCCCTAAAAGTGGGCCAGGTTCCGGGGGTTTGGGCACGAAATCTTTTGGCCAGCAGGCTCTACCGATGCCCAGTTGTTTTTCTGGAACCCTATGTGGCCAACTCCTCTTCCACTTATCCAAGAATTCAAAACTGGATTTTAGGAAAAAAGGGGGAGGGTGACTGCCTGATTGAGGAATATTCCAAAACCGTCGTGCTCGGGTTAAAAAATTATTTTAACCGGGAAAAGAAGTGAAAATTATTTCCCGAGGGATTTTTCAATGATCCCAATTAGCGGATTCTCGTATTCTTGAACAGCTGAGGTTTGCCCGACCATTTTTAAAAAGATAGATCCTTGTCTGCCCTCGATAATGGCACCGAGCAAGGAATGACCAGGTTTGGGTGTTTTGGGACCGAACGGAGAGCCACTAAGAAAGGTGCCGGTCGCCCGCACATAGGTAACTTTGACTTCGTTTACAATTTCTTCCTTTACGCTCTTTTCCTGCAGATCTTCAAATTGCTTAATCCAACGATCCACATTGGCCCGCACTCCACCACCACCGCTGGGTCCAAAGTAAAAAAATACCAGTTCGGCAGATTTGCCCGTATCGGTGGAAAGGTTGAACTGTGCCTTGCGCATTGAAGAGCTCGGTTCGCTTTGTTGCCATGCGTCAGGTGCCACAAATTGGTACCCCGCAACTTCGACCACATTAGCCGAAGAAAAAAGGGGAGTAAATAAAGAGAAGATTGCAAATAGATTGAGGAATTTCATCGGTAATAGGCAATTAGAGGTTGGGCAGGAAAAGACGGAATCGGAGGTTAGGGTTTACGAAAGACCATAAAGTGTTGCTGGGGCAATACCTCGGAGGTTTTGATCCATTCCAGACCAGTGGCAGAAATTTCTCTGATTGCCTGTTTTTGCGACATCTTGTGAAGCTTTTTTATGGGAATTCCAGGATCTTCCAATCGGTATTCGATAAGGACGAGTCTGCCCCCAGTTTTGAGAGTTTTATAAATGGACTGACCCATTTCCCATGGATGGGAAAATTCGTGATACGCATCGACAATTAAGACACAATCGGCTGAATTTTCCTCCAATTTTAAATCGGTAACGGTGCTGAGAACAGGCTCGATATTTTCCGAATTTACTTTTTTCATTTTCGCCCGGATGATGGCGAGCATTTGTGGAGATATATCAACAGCATAGACCTTGCCCTGAGGGACAAGCGGTGCAATCCGGAAACTGAAATATCCTGACCCTGCTCCGAGATCAACCACCCTGTCGGTTGGTCGGAGGGAGAGGTTTTGGATTAACAAATCAGTCCGCTCTTGCTGGACCCGTTCCGGTCTTTCTAACCATCCGGCACCCAGGTGTCCCATAACTTGGGAGATTTCCCGGCCCATGTAGAACTTCCCAATACCGTCCCGGGAGGCTTCTCCGAGTGAATAGTGACTCTCATTCTGAGTGGATGGTTTTTCTGCCCAAGCGGGAATAAAAAGCAATTTGGTGCAAAGACAGAGAAATAATAAAAGGAGAGGCAACGGCATTAGGTGCATTTACAAATTTATTGAGGGAGCTATACCCAAATGCAAATCAATATTGAACCCGTGCTTGAGTATGAATAGGATAGAACAATATTTATGAAAGTCATTCGAGCCAAGAGTGCCGGGTTTTGCTGGGGGGTAGAGCGGGCCATTCAAATTGCCCGCGAGGAAGCTAAGGGGGGAAGCAGAAGGGTGTACACGGATGGTCCTCTGATTCACAATAAGCAAATGATGGACGCTTTGAGCAAGGAGGATGTGCAAGAAGTTGGGGACTACCAAAGCAGCCAATCCCTTGATCTCAAGGAATCTTCTGACAAGGAATCTGTGGTGGTGGTGCGTGCTCATGGCATATCGCCCCAGCGTAGAGATTATCTCAAAGGACTTGGTCTGCCCTTTCGGGACGGCACCTGTCCGGATGTGGGCATTATTGCCGGCAAGGTGAAAAGCCATGCCCAGCGTGGTTATGACGTGGTCATTTTTGGAGATCCTGAACATCCGGAAGTGATCGGACTGCTGGGCTATGCCGAGGGGAAGGGACATGTGGTACAAACCATGAAGGATTTAGAAATGCTTCCTCCATTTGTTGGTCCTGTTGCCATGGTTTCGCAATCAACCATGTTCACTCACGAGTTTCAAAAACTCACGCAAGAATTGTCTGAAAAATATCCTGAATTAGTCGTTTTCGATACCATTTGCGGGGCAACCAAGGAAAGACAATCCGACTTGGTTGAACTGGTCAAAGAGGGCGCAGAGGCCATTGTGGTGATTGGGGGAAAGCATTCCGCCAATACCCGAAAGCTGGCTAAACTGGCATCCTCCCACAACCGGCCGACCTTCCATGTGGAAACGGTACAAGATATCGAACCTTCCCAACTCAAAGCCTTCCGCACCGTTGGAGTCACTGCTGGTGCCTCAACTCCAGAGTTTATCATTCGCTCGGTTTGCCAGTTTTTGGAATCCCTTTAAATCATTCGACCAACTATTTTTATGAAGGAATTTATCCCCAATGTTTTAGCGGAGCGTTATGCGTCTCCGGTAATGACCCAGCTGTGGTCTGCATCCGGAAAAGTTGTGCTGGAGCGTGAATTTTGGATCGCGGTTATGCGTGCTCAGAGAGAACTGGGCGTGGATATTGAAGAATCTGCGATTGAGGGTTCCGAGAAGGCAAAGTTACGGGTGGATCTCGATGCGATCCGTAAGCGCGAAGAGGTAACCAAGCATGATGTCAAAGCGAGGCTCGAAGAATTTGCCCATCTTTCGGGTCATCAGCATGCCCACAAAGGGATGACCAGTCGTGACCTGACGGAAAATGTTGAGCAGTTACAAATCCACCGCAGTCTTAGCCTTATTTTGGAAAAAGCGATTGCTTCAATTCTCTCTCTGGCAAAACGGGCTGAGCAATACAAAGACCTTTGCCTGACTGCACGTTCCCACAATGTGCCCGCCCAATTGACTACCCTCGGAAAACGCTTGGCAAATTGGGGGGAGGAACTTTCCAAGGCCGTAGAAGATTTATCCCGCCTTTGTGCCACCTATCCTTATCGTGGTCTCAAAGGTGCGGTTGGTACTCGTCTCGATCAAGTCACCCTGCTGGGGAGCGAGGAAAAGGCGGCCCAATTAGACCGGCGGGTGATGGATCACTTAGCTGCTACTGCCAATTGGGAAAATGTGGGTCAGGTATATCCACGAAGCCTTGATTTTGAAGTTCTTTCCCTGCTGGTCAGGCTGGCTGCAGCACCCGCAAATTTTGCCACCACCCTGAGGATTATGGCGGGACATGAACTGCTCGGAGAGGGATTTGCCAAAGGACAGACTGGTTCTTCCGCCATGCCTCATAAAATGAACAGCAGAAGTTGTGAACGGATCAACGGATTTCATTCCATTCTCCATGGGTATTTGGTGATGGTTTCGAATTTGGCCGGTGATCAATGGAACGAGGGTGATGTATCTTGTTCCGTGGTTCGCCGGGTCGCTCTACCCGATGCATTTTTTGCTTTGGATGGCCTTTTTGACACCTTTCTGACCGTGCTTGCACAGATGGAGGTTTTTCCCGCAGTGATTGAAGCGGAAAAAGACCGCTACCTTCCCTTCCTTCTAACCACCACGATCATGATGGAAGCAGTAAAAGCGGGGGCGGGGCGAGAAGACGCTCATTCGGCCATCAAAGAACATGCGGTGGCTACCGTCCGGGATTTAAGGGAAGGAAAGACAAAAGAAAACAATTTGATCGACCGGTTAGCCAAAGATTCCCGGGTTGGATTGAAAAAGAAAGACCTTGAATTGATTGTCTCCGCGGGGGAGGGACGAATTGGGGCGGCCAGGCAACAAGTGGAACATTTTATCGACCGGGCAAAAAAGTGGGGAGATAAGTATCCGGAAGCCAAAGAGTATTCTCCGCCTTCCATACTGTAAGAGAATTATACGGGGCAGATTAGACACCCCCACTTTGGATTTTGCGATTGCCAACAGGGGGGGGCAGCGTGCATTTCTTTTAGCTTACTTTCATTTTTATAAGTCATGGCTGAAGAACTAATTGGAAATTGCTTGGTCGCTCAATCGGGCGGGCCGACTGCCGTCATTAACGCCAGTGTCGCCGGGGTAATCTCGGAAGCGCTCAATCAAGAATGCATCGAAGAAATTTACGGGGGCATGAACGGTGTGCTTGGTATTCTTAAGGAAGACCTGATCGACCTTGCGGAAGAGTCCCAGCAAAACATTCGTGGTCTGCGGTACACCCCGGCTTCCGCACTTGGAACCTGTAGATTCAAACTGAAACGGGATCAGGAATACGAGCGTATCCTAGAAGTATTTGAAGCTCACAATATCCGCTACTTTTTTTACTGTGGGGGTAACGATTCTCAGGATACTGCAGACAAAATTTCCAAACTTGCCCAGAGCAAGGGATATGCCCTGCGGGTCATAGGTGTGCCCAAGACAATCGATAATGACCTAGTCACCACTGACCACTGCCCCGGATACGGCAGTGTGGTCAAATACCTGTGCTCCATCGTTAAGGAGTCTGCCCTCGATCATGAAGCCATGGGCCAGCATGATTTGGTCTCTATTATCGAAGTAATGGGCCGAAATGCCGGTTGGATTGCTGCTGGTACCACCCTTGCCAAGAGCAAAGAAAATCCCAATGATGCCCCTCATCTTATTTATTTACCCGAGTTGCCATTCTCCAAGGATAAATTCATCGAGGATGTTCAAAATGTTCTCAAGAAAAACAAATACTGTATGGTAGTGGTAGGGGAAGGGCTGGTCGACAAGGATGGTAACTATGTGGCTAATTCCGCCTCCGGCCAGGATGCATTCGGCCATCAACAACTTGGTGGTGTGGGAGACTTCCTTGCCAATTATGTCGAGCAGAACCTCGCTGTCAAAGCACGCTCCTGCAAGCTGGGGATTGGGCAAAGAGCCGCCGCTCATTGTTCCTCCCAAACAGACAATGATGAAGCCTTTATGGCTGGCCAAGCTGCGGTCAAAGCGGCGATGGATGGAGAAACTGACAAAATGGTAATCTTGGTTCGCGGTGAAGGGGAAGCCTATTCCTGTGAAACCGGACTGGCACCTCTTTCGGAAATTGCCAACGGAGTGAAGGAAATTCCGGAAGACTGGATCTCCGAAGACGGGGTGAGTATGACGGCCAAATTTATTAAGTATGCCCAGCCTTTGATCATGGGAGAGGTTGAGGTGCCTTTCGAAAATGGCGTTCCTGCTTATGTTCGCTTGTCCAAAAGGAGAGTGCGTAAGGTCTTGGATCCGTTCACTTTTGAGTGATCGTCCATCCAAAGAACTAATTCTTTCCAGACAGGCTTCCCGTTCTATGGCGGGGAGCTTGTTTATTTTAGGGCCAAGTCGATGGTTTCAATAATTTGATCTACTGGCTCCAGCCCGACTGATAGCCTGAGCAATTGGGCTGTTAGGCCAGCCTCACGCAAGAGCAGGCGACCCTTGGCAGAATTGATTAATTGGTAATGGGCCAGATATACATAGGGGCAACAATTGGAGAATTCAGTCCCAAAACTCGGGCTTTTGAGCATTTGTAAACGGTTGTAAAAACTTTCATATTCTCCAACCAGTTCAAAACTAATGTTACAACCTGGACACTCAGGACCGGCAAATTTTTCATAATTTTTAGCAAATCCATCCTGGTAGGCCCAGTGCACTTTTTTGACTCCGGGGTGCTGCTGGAGAAATTCGGCCACCCGCAAGGTATTGGCATTGGTGGACTGAATAAAGTTATCGTAGTAAGGAATTTGTTCTGCCAGCCGTACAAGATCCCGAACATAAGGGGTACAAATTAACTTGTGGGTAGGCTCAAAAAGTTCTCTTCCCCGGTCTGAGTTACGGGGAAAGGCTAGGCTTCCCATCATTACATCCCCCTCCCATCCGGCATATTTGGTCAGGCTGTTGACTGCCACATCTGCCAGGTGGGTGATTTTGGCATTTTTCGGCGATACCATGGTTGGATCCATAATCAGCAGGGCATTAGCCTGGTTGCAAAGTGACCGGACATATTCCACCTCCCCGGACTGCAATAATGGATTGGTGGGAAATTCTGTAACCACACCAGCTACTTGATCACCATATTTTTCAAAAATTGCAGCCAATTGGTCGGTTTTTCCGACCTGGTTTACCTCGAGCACCTGTCCATCCATTTTGCCATACAAATTCATCACCTCGATGGTATCCAAATAGAGCCATCCCCATCTTATCCAAATAGATTTTTTTTTCTCTTTTGCCTGTTTGCACGCAGCTTGAAAAAGGGCGTGAAAGGCATTGGCTCCGGAAGAGGCGAGTATAAGATCATCTGGAGTAACTTCGGATCCATGAGCCCGGGCAATCGTTTCCCTGATCAAGGAGGCAGGATGAGGAATATCCGATAAGACCTCCCGGGTTTCCAGTAATCCATGGTCCCAAAGGTAATCCTCAGCTAAACGCGATGAGATGCCACATCCGCTATGCTGGAAATGAGAAGAAACCAGAGAATTATCAGGGGAGGCTTGGGGGAGTTGCAACAGGGTCCAGTGCTCGCCGCTGGATACCTCGGTTTCATTCAGTCGGTAGCGTTTTATGACATCTTCACAATCTTGCTTCCGGGCAAACAAATATCCGCACCGATCTATTCCTGAATCCCCCTGCAAATGGGCAATCATACGATGGATCATTTGATGCCTGACAAACCTAGGGTATCCGCTGGGCATCGCCCGTAGAATAACTGGGTCTTTTTCTTCGTAACCGATCACATCTGCCATTTTGGGCAGGCTCACACAGACCGCATGCGTACGAGCAGGAAGCGGTTGACCGAGGGTGAATCGTCCGAGGCCCGAAGTTTTCACGGAACTACTTCGTTCTCAATAATTTGGTCAAATGTTTGGCGCTTGCGAATCAGGGCAAGTCTCCCATCCTGCTTGCGCAGGACTTCCGCGGCTTCAGGGAAGGAATTGTAATTCTTTGCTGCCATCGATGAGCAGTAGGCTCCCGCACCTTCAATCACGCAAAAATCACCAATTTCTCCGCGCGGAAGGTTGCGGGTAGAGAGGGCTTCCGGATCTCCCGGAGCGGGAGTGAGAAGATCTCCCGATTCGCAACAATGTCCAACCACTACCTGATCGATGGATTCGCGAAATTTTTGCTGTCCTGGTTCACAAACCAAGTGGATGGGATGTTGGGCACCATAGAGACTGGGGCGGAGGATTTCGGTCATTCCTGAGTCGAGTTTCAGAAAGCGGTAGCCATCTTTTCCTGTGGAAGTAACATCCTGTATGCGGGTTACCAGGCTGCAGGCATGGGCAAGCAGATAGGTGCCAGGCTCGATTTCCAGTTTCAATTCCCTGCCGGTTTCGTTGGCAAAAGCTTCAAACAGTTCCTTGACCGGTTTACCTACCTCCTGCAGGTCGGTCGCTTTTTCATCAGGCATACGGGCAACCTTATAGCCACCACCCAGGTTGATGGACTCCACCGAGGGGAAAGAACGAGCCAAGTCCAGGGTCATGGATGCTACGGTCTTCCATACTTCCGGATCAGAACCTGAGCCGATATGGGTATGGATACGATCGACAACCAGCCGGTAATCTTGGCAAAGGGAAATCGTTTTTTCCAAGTCATCCTTCCATATGCCAAAACTGCTCGCCGGGCCACCCACATTTGTCCGGTTGTTTCCACCCGATCCTTTGCCCGGATTAAAACGCAAGCCCACCCGCCTGACCTTGCCCCATTTTCCAACTTTATCAATCTGGTTGAGCGAGCAGAGATTAATCCGGATGCCATCCTGGGCCCAATAAATAAAATCATCCGCCAATTCCTGAGTGCTCAGGGAAATGGATTCCGTCCCAAAACCTGCCCGAACGGCCCGCTCAACCTCATGGACAGAACTTGCATCGATGCCCAGCCCTTCCTCGTTAAAAATCCGCAGGATCGCCGCGGTGGGGGCAGCTTTCATGGCATAGCGCGGAAAAAGTCCATAGGCGTGGGGGAAAGCGAGAACTTCCCGGGCATTTGCCCGCAAGGTCGCTTCGTCGTAGACAAAGCAGGGAGTGCCAAACTCCATTTGGATCTCGTCCAAATCTTCGTAAGTTAAAAATCGCATCGAATCACTCATTCCAAGAACTAGAAATAATATTTCTAGATGAGGGAAGCAAGCTTTCGGACAACCTTCTTATTTTGCCAGAATTAAAAAGATGAGCCTGTGACCTTCGCAAATGATTTCTTTTCTGCTGATTTCGGTTTTAAAATGTTCATCCCAAGGGGGAAAATGGACATCCCCCACGAAATTGGCATCAATCAGGGTGAGATAGAGCATTTCCGCCAAGGGCATGGTGTCCTTGTAAATTTTTTCTCCCCCACATATCCAGACATCCTTTCCTAGGGACTGTGCCAGCCTGATCCCATCGGAAAGATTGGAAGCTTTGTGGGCATGGGAAAAAACGATATCCGGATCGCGGGAGAGTGCCACAACCTGCCGGGTGCTGGCATGTTCTGTAAAATCTTCATAGCATTTTCTTCCCATCAAGAGGACCCCATTCCTAGTGGTATCTAAAAAATAGTCCCAGTCCGCTTTAATCTTCCAGGGCAGGGTACCAGAGGCTCCCATCACCCGGTTTCGGTCACAGGCAGCAATCATACGAATCATAGAGCAAAGAAAAAGTTTTCAAGTGGTTGGATCATATTCGATTGCATGGTAGGTAGGGAATGAGGTACTTCCTTCCATGCAAACGGTCAGTGGAAACAATGCAAACGAATAGCGATGAGTTTGGCGGGCGTATCTTTCTTCCCGATGCCTGGCAGCGCCAGGCACTAAACGAACTTCGAGGGGGAAAGGATGTTGTGCTCCATGCCCCCACTGGGGCAGGAAAAACCTTTGTGTTTGAACAATGGATGGAAGGAGGCTTCAAAGGACGGGCGGTTTACACAGTGCCCACCCGTGCCCTGGCCAATGACAAATTTCGAGAATGGCGGGAGCGTGGATGGGAGGTAGGGTTGGTCACCGGCGATATCCGGCACCATCCGGATGCACCGGTGGTTGTGGCCACGCTTGAGACCCAGCGTGGATCCATGACTGGTCATCAACCGCCTGATCTTTTTGTGGTTGATGAATATCAATTGTTGGGAGATTCCCAGAGGGGAGCCGGGTATGAAGTGACCTTGGCGATGGCCAAGCCTGGCACCGCACTTCTTTTGATGAGCGGAAGTGTTGCCAATCCCCGTGAGGTGGCTGAGTGGTTGGTCAGTCATGGACGTAAGGTTGAAGTGATTGAAGAGGTCCGACGGCCTGTTCCTCTTGAAGAGGTATTGGGGGAAGCCCTGCTCAAACATTCGGCCCACGGAGACAAAATTCGGGGTCATTGGCCAAGACTGGTCGATGGTGCCTTACGGTCTGGGCTTGGCCCTCTGCTGGTTTTTGCTCCCCGTCGTAAAATGGCCGAAGAGCTTGCCCGTCAACTAGCCCATGAACTTCCGGAACCGGAAATGCTTGAGCTTACGCCTGAACAACGCCAATTGGCAGGGAAAGAACTCTCCTCGCTGTTGCGCCGACGGGTGGCCTATCATCATAGTGGTTTGGACTATCTCAAGCGTGCCGGGGTGGTGGAACCATTGGCCAAGGCCGGACAATTGCAGGTTGTGGTGGCCACAACCGGACTGGGAGCGGGGGTGAATTTTTCGATGCGGTCCGTGCTGGTGACCGATCGGGAATACCGCATAGATGATCAACTTTTACAAGTCCGTCCGGATGAGCTTTTGCAAATGTTTGGAAGGGCTGGTAGGCGGGGCAAAGATACCCGTGGGTATGTTGTGGTGGCATCCAAACAGGCTCGATTGTCCGATGCCCGTCCCTTGCGACTGCACCGGTCATCCACTCTTGATTGGCCCGCCTTGCTCATGGTCATGCAAAGAGCGGTCGAGCGGTCGGAAGACCATGTCGATGCCGCCCGACAACTGGCTGATCGTTTATTTTCTGAAGAGCAGGTAAGATTAGGTTTTCGCCAATCCCTCGGAAATTTAAGTGAATTGTCACTTGCCACGGAACAAAAAGAGAGCGGTCCGGGTGGGCGCAATGAAGTGATCGAAATGCTCAACAGTTCTGGTCTTTGGGAAAGAAGGGGCGGACAAACAAAAGTATCCCTGCGCCGGGCTCTTGTCCTTAAAGAAGGAAGTTGGGTGGCGGCCCTTTCTCTGCCCCAAACCCTCAGCAAAATAACCCTGGGTAATCCATGTCGCTTTGGAGGCCGGAAATCCCCCACCTATGGAAAGGAGATTCCTTTGGCTGTCTATGTGGAGGAATCATTGGGAGAAAAAGTCACCCTGATTAAATCTTTCCGCAAACTTTTGCGGGAGGCGGTCTTGATTGAACGGCCAGCAGGAAAAAAGAAGTATTCTCGAAAGACTTGGAAGCGCCTGGGCCTTGAAGATCAATTTCGTCCCTTTTTTTCCTCCCTTTCTCAAGGGGGAGAGCTTGTTGAATTTGTCGATCGTGGAAAAGTTCTCCATGCCCGACTGAGCTATGATAACGCCCAGACCCTAGGCTGGAGAGATTCCCGTGGGCGTTTTCTGCTCAATCCACGGTTGCGTAGGACTTCCCGTGCCTTCGATTCTCCTTTTCAAAATGCTGAGCACAATACCACCGAGAATCTTACCACGGTCAGTACGGTAGAGGCATGGTTCATGCTCGGTTTGATCGATGAGGATGCCAGGCCCACTGATCGGGGTCGTATCTTTTGCCAGTTTTCGCGGGGCGAAGGCCTGGCCGTGGCCGTGGCCTTGGAAGATGATACCTATGCCATGGAGGAATTGATTTACGATTTGGCCAACCTTCGGGCCGGTCATCGTTTTCGTTCCTGGGCCAAGTCGGAGTCCCGGCTCTCTGCCCTTTGCCGCCAAGCCTATGGATTCAGGGACTGTCCGGGATACCTTCGGGCTGGATTGCCTATGGAATATGGGGAGGGTGGGGTCGATTTTATTCGTGAGAAGTCACTCTTGCAGGGTCTCAGTAGCGATGATTCCGAAGATCTTGGAGTAGGGGATGTTCAGCGCTTGATCATCGAATGGAAAAGCCTGCTCGATTTAATTGTTCACGGACCAGATCTAGGAATCGAAAGATGGTCCCATTTACAAGGGATGGCCAAACGAATAGGAGGCTCGCAAGCACCCGCAGAGGAACTGCCTAATTTGCCGGAATTACCGGTTCGGCAAAGAAAACGTTTTGACGGAGCAATCCGTAGAGGATTGTAAAAATTTAGGAAAGGGCCCGAAGCGCATCCTCTGTCTCTTTTCTCTTTGCCAGATTATCGGCCAATTGACGTTTGGCCCCTTCGACAACTTGAGTGGGTGCCTTTTCGGTGAAGGCGGAATTACTCAATTTATTTTCGATCGATAAAATGATTTTTTTTAGGGCTTCAAGTTCCTGATTCAGCCTGATCTTTTCTGCCCCAATATCTATTCCGCTGGCCAAGTCCAAATAGACCGAACCAAAATCGGTCACCAGTGCGGGCATGCCCACGGGGGCTTCTTTTACCCGCTTCAGGTCTGCGGCTCCCACCGAACTGAGTAAGGAGGACAGATGTTTGTCTAAAATTTTTGATTTTGCATCCTCGCAGAGGTAAGAAAATTCCACCCGGTTATTATTGGCCAAATTCCGCTCCGCCTTCAGGGCGCGCATGGAGGTGACCAGTTCGCGAATGGCCAGCATTTCTTCGAGAGCCAATGGATCTGGTTTGATTCCGGCATTTTGTAGTAAGCCATGCAACTCCATCCCTGTGCCCGGGCTGTTCCATTGAATGGATTGTCCCCCAGAAAAACCAAGTACTTTCCAAAGTTCTTCGGTGATAAAGGGAGTGACTGGATGAAGGAGCAGCAGAACCTGGCGTAAGCAAAGATCCTGTACGGCCAGACAGGTTTGCTTTCCTTGTCCGCCACGCATGCGAGGTTTTGAATTTTCCACATACCAATCGCACAGATCGTTCCAGAAAAACCGATAGATTGAATGAAGTACGGAATTAAATTCGTATTCGCTGTACAACCGGTCCACTTCGTCCAAGGTCTGCACGAGACGGAGAAGGATGGCATGATCGTCTTGGTTGAGATGAACGGGATCGATTCGGCCGAGAATGTCGGCTAGGGTGGATTGATGGGGCTGTTCATCTGCCATATGGCGGAAGCGCGAAAGGTTCCATAATTTGTTACAAAAATTTCTTCCCTGTTCGATTCGTTCCTCGGAGAACCGAATGTCCTGCCCCTTTGGAGCAATGCTCATAATCCCATAGCGTAGACCGTCTGCCCCGTATTTTTCGATCAAATCGAGAGGATCGGGAGAATTTCCCAGGGATTTGGACATTTTCCGCCCCTTGGAATCTCGAATGATTCCGGTAAAATAAACATCGCGAAAGGGGATACGTTTTCGAATTTCCTCATCCGAGAGCTTGGTTTGCGGATCCACCGGATCGCCCTTGAATTCCAGTCCGGCCATGATCATCCGGGCGACCCAGAAAAAGATAATGTCTGGACCGGTAACTAAGGCGGATGTGGGATAAAAATAATCAAGCCCCTGTTCCTTCATTGCGTTTGGGTTGGGCCATCCCATGGTGGCAATGGGCCAGAGCCAGGAAGATGCCCAGGTGTCGAGAACATCTTCGTCCTGTTCCCAGTTTTCTGGATCTTCAGGACCCGCAAGTGATACATGCCAGTTCTCTGGGTTGTTCCGTGGTTCGCCCTTACGGTACCATACGGGGATACGGTGACCCCACCACAATTGCCGGCTGATACACCAGTCCTGAATATTTTCCAACCAGTGCAGATAGGTCTTGGTCCACCGTTCAGGAAAATAACGTATGAATCCCTCAGATACTGCCCGCTTGGCCTCTTCTACCCTGGGATAACGCAGGAACCATTGCTCGGACAGGCGGGGTTCGATGGGCACATCCGCACGCTCGGAAAATCCCACATTATTGGCGTGGTCCTCCTCTTCAATCAGATCGCCCTGCTGCCTTAATTTTTCCACGCTTGCCTGGCGTGCCTCAAATCGGTCCATCCCGGAAAATTCAGGACCTGCCAAATCGTTCAGGGTCCCATCCTCCTCCAGAACATCAATGATCTCAAGATGATGACGCTTGCCAATTTCGAAATCCAGCGGGTCATGGGCAGGAGTAATTTTCAGCATGCCTGTACCGAAATCTTTTTCCACCGCTTCATCGGCAATGATGGGGATTTCAGCAGGTTGGAGGGGGCGGCGCACTTTTCTTCCTTTAAGGCTGGGCCAACGTTCATCCTGAGGATGAATGGCCAGGGCGACATCTCCCATGATGGTTTCCGGACGGGTGGTGGAAACATGCAAATATTCGCCCGGTGAATCGACCAGTTCATACCGGATTCTATACAATTTTCCGTTCTGAGGCTTCATGATCACTTCCTCGTCCGAAAGAGCGGTCCGGCTGACTGGGCACCAGTTGACCATGCGTTTACCACGGTAAATATATCCGTGATTAAATAGACGGACAAAGGCTTCGAGCACTGCCTGGGAATAATCGGGGTCCAGGGTGTGCACAGTGCGTTCCCAATCACAGGAACATCCAAGCTTGCGCAATTGTTTCAGGATGATCCCACCGTGTTTGTCCCGCCACTCCTTGGCATGTTGAAGAAATCCCTCGCGACCAAGATCATATTTATTCTTTCCCTCTTTGCGCAATTGTTGCTCAACTTTGGTCTGGGTGGCAATTCCCGCATGATCAGTTCCTGGCAGCCAAAGAGTGGAAAAACCCCGCTGGCGTGCCCGTCGGGCCAGAATGTCCTGAATGGTGTTGTTGAGCACATGTCCCATTGTCAGGACACCGGTCACATTGGGGGGAGGGATGACAATGGAGTAGGGGGGGTTATCCGCATCCGCGTTTCCCTGAAAGGATCCCTCTTGTTCCCAGAATTGATAGAGGCGGTCTTCCACCTCTTTTGGTTGGTATGCTTTTTCCATTTGCTCGATCGAAAGCGATCTATCCTATCTTAATCGTCTGGATTGGCGAGTAAAAGAGCACGATCTTCCATCCTGAAACAAACGAACTCCCGGTTTTCGCAAAAACGGGGTGAGGAGTAACCCTGCCCCGAATCCTCCCAAATGAGCGGCAATAGCTACTCCGCCCGCCTGCTTCATTGATTCGGGAAGGGCAATCATTTGTTCAAATACCCATAGTCCGAGAACAAGATAGGCTGGTAGATAGAGAGTGCCAATAAAGAGAAAAAACCAGTAAAAGACACGGATATTTGCCCGGGGATAGAGCAATAAATATCCTGCAATTACTCCTGAGATTGCTCCGGATGCACCGACCATGGGAATTTCCGACAAGGGATTGATCAGGGACTGGGCAATCGCAGCAAAAAAACCACACAATAAATAAAAGAGAAAATACCGCATCTTTCCCAGAGCATCCTCGAGGTTGTCCCCATAAAGGTAGAGAAAGAGCATATTTCCAAGGAGATGGAGCAGTCCGCCATGACTAAACATGGAGGTGACCACCGATCCCCATTCCCAGGCCATGATCCCAATGTCCTGCTGAGAGAACTGGCCGAAAAAAGCGGCAGGAATAAATCCAAAATTGGCAAAGTAACTTTCTTGCTCTCCAGGGCCCAAGGGGAGTTGGTATGCAAAAAATACCCAGATATTGGCCAGAATAATCCCCCAATTGACCAAGGGGAAGGAATGGGTGGGGTTGTCGTCTCGGTAGGGAAAGAAAATCATTTTCTGGAACTTAGGGAACCGAGTATACGGATAAGGGGTAATCTCGGGCTTGTCTATCCTCGTTGATCAAGGTAGCAAGGAAAGCAGATGGATGAGAATCACGATCGATTGGGTGTATTTAGGAGTGATGCGGGCATTACCTTATCCTTTGGACAGGTCACCTATTTTATTTCAGTAGACGAACCCTTCTACAATATTGCACTCAAAGCACTCGATCAAAACGATTACATTCCTTTTTATCTTGAAATTGCCAAACGGGAAGGAGTTGGACCAGCGTTTCGTGATGCCTTGGAACAAATGATTGAGGATGCCCACGGTAATGATTAATCGCCCCCTTGTCTGGTCAGCCTGGGAGGGGGATTAAAAACCGAATCTTCCTCGGTGGGCAAATACCTCGCACCCGGTCCGAAGGTGCGCGATTGAACCGCTCGTATAATCAGATCATTTCCATCCTCCTGATAGAGCAGACGCATTTTAAATTTCTTATGGGCAGGACCTTCGAAAACGAGGGCATCCATATCTTGGCCTTGGTAGGTCCCGTGCTCATGAATGCCCTTGATCGCTTCCTGCCAATATCCAGCAAGCACAACTTCTCCATCTTGGTTTATCCTGACTTCCACCTTTTTTTTGTCCCCAATTTTTCCCTGGTAAATTCCCTCATCCGGTCCACCACAAGCACACAAAAGCAGAAAAAAGAGAATGGGGCAGAAACGGATAATCATTACACTATACATCAATCACATCATCCGAATCTTTGCGAAAAGAAGCAAACCCACCTGAGGAGTGAGAAAATCCCGTGGTCTTGCCAACTTTTTTGCTGAAGGAACGGGTCAAAGACCGACATATGGCTTTTCTGATTGGTGGTACGAGCAAAGAAAATCCAAAAATGTCGGTGATGATACCAGGGGTCAAAAGTACGATTCCTCCCACCAAAATCAAGGCTCCTTCGACCAGTTCCTGCGTGGGCGGTTTACCCGAGGCCATCTCCCCTTGGATTTTCGAAAGCACCGATATTCCCTGTTGACGGGCGAGGGTTGCCCCCAGGATACCAGTCAGTACAATCAGCCCGATGGTGGGCATCGGTCCGATGCGGGAACCGAGCATGATCAGGAGATACAACTCGATCATGGGGAGAAAAATAAAAAGCAAAAGCATCCGTCCAAACATAGGACTGATTGAATCACAATCCTCCAGTTTTCACAAGTATTACCCACGGAAGGAGGTCTCCTTGGTCGGTCGGAAAATTCGTGACCCCATAAGCGCATTCGGGTATAGTGGTTCTTTTACATCTATTTACCAATGCACAAATTAGTACTTCTTCGTCATGGCGAAAGCCAGTGGAACCAGGAAAACCGTTTTACCGGTTGGCACGATGTCGATCTAACTGCCAAGGGGGAGGGCGAGGCACGCGAGTCCGGCCGTCTGCTCAAAGAAGCGGGTTTTGAGTTTGATGTGGCTTACACATCAGTTCTTAAGCGGGCCATCCGTACACTCTGGTTTGCCCTCACTGAAATGGATCAGGTATGGATACCAGTTCACCGTGAGTGGCGGCTAAATGAGCGCCACTATGGCGGATTGCAGGGCTTAAACAAAGCAGAGACTGCGGAGCGGCACGGGGATGAACAGGTTCTTATCTGGCGGCGCAGTTATGATATTCCTCCACCCGCTATGTCCAAGGAAGATGAAGGGTATGCCGGCAAAGACCGGCGCTATGCCAATTTGAATGAGTCCGATATTCCTCTTACTGAATGTTTGAAAGATACAGTTGCCCGCTTTCTGCCCCTTTGGACCGATACGATCGCTCCCCAAATTAAGCGAGGCAAGAGCGTACTGATCGCCGCTCATGGAAATTCCCTGCGTGCCCTGATCAAATACCTTGATCAAGTTTCTGAAGAGGAGATTATTGGCATGAATGTACCCACTGGAATGCCCCTGGTTTATGAACTTGATAGCGATCTTAAACCAATCAATCGTCAATACCTCGGAGATCCAGAAGCGGTGGCCAAAGCGATGGAGGCAGTGGCGAACCAAGGCAAGGCGAAATAAGTGTACTGGTTTGCATCCTTTCTGGAAATCGGCAAAATTATAACTTATGGATACTCAGTCCAACCTACCAAAAAAGCTCAAGCGCGAGTACGATCCTAACTTTAAGATCACCCCGGATTACCGAAAATCTCTTCCTGATGTGCAAAACTCGGGATCTGCTGAGATGCAGGGAGCCAATGTGCCCATTCTTCAGGTGGGCATATCAGGCTTTCGATTACCATTGCGATTTGTGGGACCTGACGGCGAGGACCTAACCCTTGAATCCAGGGTTACCGGAACGGTCAGTCTTGATGCTGACAAGAAGGGAATCAATATGTCCCGCATTATTCGTATCTTTTACGAATACGAGAAAGAGGTCTTTTCTCCGGAAACCCTTGACCGGGTGTTGCGGCACTATAAGGAAAAACTCGATTCCCGAGAGGCTCGTATCAAAGTGGATTTTTCCTATCCCATGATACAGAAAAGCCTGCGCAGCGGTCTGGAGGGATACCAGTATTACAATTGCAGCTTTGAAGGATTGATCGACCGGGCGGACCGGGTGCGCAAGATTATCAACTTCGATTTTGTTTATTCATCCGCCTGTCCCTGTGCTTCTGAGCTTTCGGAGCATGCCCGCCAGACCCGCGACCTTCTTGCCATTCCTCATTCCCAGCGCAGTCTTGCCCGGGTGAGCGTGGAGGTGCATCCAGACCGGGAACTATCCATGCTCGAACTTCGAGATATGTGTATCAACGGACTGGGCACCGAGACTCAGGTTATGGTTAAGCGCGAAGACGAACAGGCTTTTGCCGAACTCAATGGTGCTAAGGTCAAATTTGTGGAGGATGCTGCCCGCTTGCTCTATGAGCATCTGGTTGAGGACTCCCGGATAATCGATTTTCGCATTGTCTGTTCTCACTTTGAATCTTTGCACTCCCACGATGCGGTGGCCGTTCTTTGCCGGGGAGTGGATGGCGGATTCCGGGCCGAATACGAGGACTTTTCCAACCTCGTCGTCTAGTTCCCAAGGGCTGTCCTTTCCGGAACCTTTTCCCTGTAGTCCGGAATGGTGAACCCTTCTGTCCGTATTGAAATTTCCCGGAATCCCGGGGTGATGGATCGTATTTCCCGGGAGTACCAATCCCTGCAGGGTAGGGCGGAGTGGATTAATCCCTATTTTTCTCCCGAATGGTTGCGGGCATGGTGGGCCCGCCAAAAGCAGGACCGTGCACCGCTCTTCCTCCTCGCTCTGGCGGAGGATGACTCCCTTCTTGGTTACTGGCCCTTCATGGAGCGCCCGGGGTTGCTTGGTTCCAAGGGTCTTTGGCCCTTTGTTTATGACGAGGCAAATTATCACTTTCCCACCTGCCAGAAACAGGTGGCCACCCTTCTTGTCGAGGAGCTCAGCAGGCAGGTTGGATCCTTTCTTTTTGCTTGGCTTCCCCAACTTCCGGAAACTTTTTGGAACGATCATGTGCAGGGATTGGTGGGTAATTGTGCTCATTTAAAAATTCTTCGTTCTTCCCGTTCCTCCTGCCTGGTACGGCCCCAGCCCGGTCTATCCTTTGCTGAATTCTGGCAGGATAAAATGGGGCAAAAATCCCGTAAATCATTCCAGTACGACGAGCGCTCCCTCGCAGAACGCGGAGCAGTCACTTTTGAAATTAATCAATCCTTTGAGGATGTCCGCTCGGTCATGCCTGCCACCTGTGTGGTGGAAGTGGAATCTCACAAAACCCTGGAAAATGCCGGACTTTATACCATCCGAGGAAAGCGCGGATTCTTTTTTGAGGTCCTGCCGGAGCTGGCGAGGTCTTCAGGGGTACGGATCTCGGTTTTGCGGGTGGAGGAGCAGCCGGTTGCCTGGCAACTCGAGTTGTTGTGCCCGGGGCATTCCTACCTCCATCACCTTGCCTATGATCAAAACTGGAAAAAATACTCTCCCGGTAAGCAACTCCTCAAACATTGTATGGAAAAATGTTGGGACGAGGAGCGGGTGCTTGATTTCCTGCCCGCCCCCTTTGCCTACAAGCAGGACTATGCCAATGCCACCCAGCCAGCCCATGAAGTGCATTGGATCAAACGCTCGTTCCGTGGCTTGCTCGCCCGCAAGCTCATTTGCTGGAATATGAAATGGCGTCAAAAAATGAGGGAGCGTTCGCCCGGGCTGGCCGCAACGGTTGCCCGGCAGGAGATTACCAAAGCAAATTGCGGATTTTCAAAATAAGGGTTTTGCCGAACCCGATCTTTGTTCTAGAATATAATCCAGCCATGACCGATTTTAACCAAAGCCTGCAGGATTTGCGCGAAAGCTACGACCAGCAACCGTTGCGGCGAGCCCAATTGTCTGCCGATCCTCTGGCTCAGTTTCAACAATGGATGCAGGATGCAATCGATGCTAAAATTTACGATCCCAATGCCTGCAGCCTCTCCACAGTTGATCAATCGGGCAGGCCAACAGCCCGGGCCGTCCTGCTCAAGGGCCTAGAGGCGGGGAAATTTGTTTTTTATTCAAACTACAACAGCCGTAAGGCGACTCATCTTTCAGCCAATCCCCATGTGAGCATGCATTTTCCGTGGTTTTCCATGCAGCGCCAAGTAAGCATATTGGGGGAGGTCACCCGGGTGGAGGAGTCCCTCGCCGAGGAATATTTCCAGTCCCGTCCCTACCTCAGCCGGATTGGGGCATGGGCATCTGAGCAAAGCCAGCCGCTCGACTCCCGCGAATCTTTGGAAAAATCCTTTCTCGAAGCCCGGGAAAAATTTGGGGAACATCCCCCTAAGCCTCCCCACTGGGGTGGTTATTATTTGCACCCCCGCAGTATTGAATTCTGGCAGGGCGGGCCCAACCGGTTGCACGACCGATTTTTGTACCAACTCGTGGAAGAACAATGGAAAATCACCCGACTGAACCCATGAACCAGTCCGGGCCCGACGATTTCGAGGTCCAGGACTTGGACAATCTCCTATCCCTGCGGGGAAAGCCTTTTGCCGACTGGAAGGAGGAACGTCTTTACCTTCGCGAAAAGTGGGGTATGCAGGGTAGGCAGGTGGAACCCGGCGAATCCAGTATCATCCAGGAGGAGGAGAAATGAACTGGGAAAGTGCCGGGGAATACGAGGATATATTTTACCACAAATCGGGAGGTATCGCCAAGGTTACCATCAACCGGCCGCACAAGCGCAATGCCTTCCGTCCCAAGACTGTCAGTGAAATGTACGCTGCCTTTTTGGATGCCCGGGAGGACCCCAAAATTGGTGTGGTCTTACTGACTGGTGCAGGTCCCCATACCGACGGCAAGTATGCCTTCTGTTCCGGGGGGGATCAGAGCGTGAGGGGCGAGGCCGGATATGTCGATGATGAGGGGGTTCCCCGTCTCAATGTTTTGGACCTGCAAAAACTCATCCGTTCCATGCCCAAGGTGGTCATCGCTCTGGTGGCTGGTTATGCGATCGGTGGTGGTCATGTCCTTCATGTGGTCTGTGATCTTACCATCGCAGCGGATAATGCGGTGTTTGGACAGACCGGTCCCAAGGTGGGCAGTTTTGATGGCGGGTTTGGGTCTTCCTATCTCGCCCGCATTGTCGGGCAGAAAAAGGCCCGCGAAATCTGGTTTCTATGCCGGCAGTACGGGGCAGAGGAAGCCCTTGATATGGGACTGGTCAACAAAGTGGTGCCAGTCGATCAACTCGAAGCCGAGGGTGTACAGTGGGCCAGTGAGATACTGGAAAAAAGCCCGCTTGCGATCCGCTGTTTAAAATCTGCCTTCAATGCGGATTGTGATGGGCAGTCTGGACTGCAGGAACTCGCCGGCAATGCCACCTTGCTTTACTATTTGTCCGAGGAAGGATCAGAAGGAAAAAAAGCTTTCTTAGAGAAAAGAAAGCCCGATTTCGATAAATATCCCTGGCTTCCCTGAGAGCAGTTTTTTTACCTGCGATCCTTCGAAAAAAGCACTGCTTCTCCCCGGCATTCCGGGTTGATCTTGCCATCTATGTAAGCCGATTGTCCGGAAACAATCGTTCGATCGATCCGGTGCGAAAAACGCTC
>JAYNJW010000017.1:0-38569 GCA_038110535.1 Opitutia bacterium
CATCTCTATTTTCTGGGAATCTTTTGAGTCTAAAAGTACTTGCTCGAATTTTAGATCATCCAGGTCTTTATAGGAGATAGTACGGTAACTTGGGTTAAACCAGCTCGCAATCGAGATCAGGATCAAGGCAAAAATAGGTAAGCAAACAAGTATTTTTCTCTTTGTCCAAAATTCTCTTTTAAAAACTATGCTAGACAAAACTACCAGTGCGAGAATGTATAATGCGATTGTGCCATACCCCTCAGCATGACCAGCTTTATTCCATGTTATGAGAATTAAATATAGTAGGCATAATTTAAAGGTTTTACTCATAAAGTAGGTGTAAACTGTTGAGACTGATTAAGTTGACAATTTCTGCGAATGTAAATTCAATAAACTATTACCATTTACGATGAGGCTTTTTATTTTTTGGCTCTGTGCTCTTTCATCTGCAAGTACTGCTTTTGCATTATACGAAAGCAAACTGGGAAAGATTGATGCGAGTGCATCTTTGAAACTGGCTTACGACTCAAGGGTATTTGGAATGCCATCTAACGAATTCAAGGCGGTACAAGACAGTAATGGTTCTACTGGAATCAATCCCAACCGATTGGAAAGCGAGCATGATTTTATTATTACTTTCTCACCTGCGGTACACTTCACGAATAAGCTTGGGTTGTTCAAAATTACTGGATCTGCTGGGGTTCAAATATCTCAGTATCTCTTGAATGGAGATATGAGCAATATTGTACCCACGACTTCTATTAGTATTGATTTTGATGATACTTTGGCCCTGAAGAAAAGAATTTCCAATAATGCAAAGATCAGGTTTGAATCGACCTTTGATGTAGGGCAACAGATCGGTGCGAGTGTGCTTGAGCAGGATCTAGTTTCTTACACTTACATATCTGCAGGTTTAAATGTAAGGTACAACCATAGTCCTAAATTTGGGGTAGGGGGTGGGACCTCTTATTCTTACCGATTTTATCAATCCGCCAATACCGATGAAAGGCCAAATTTAGATTTCTCCACTTTGCCCCTTAGTTTTCGTGCCTTTTACATATACTCAGAAAAGCTTGATTTCTTCACAAATTATACATTTGCCCGATCCAAAGCCCATAAAACTTCCCAACCCAATCTAACTGATGCAACCAACCATTCATTAAGCATTGGTGCGGATGGGGTATATTCATCCAAGTTTAGCGGAAGTGTATCCGTTGGCTACAGTCTGGTAGATTATGATTTATCGACTGAACCCAACCAAGACAATCTCATCACTTCAGTTTCTCTTAATTGGAAGCATAATTCGAAAACCTCTTCGAATTATGCTTTAAGTCGAGCCTTCTCTCCAACAGCACAAGGATTTTCAACCTTTTCCACCTCAATTCGTGCAGGTTTGACACACCGCTTTACAGACACTCTATCTGGAACTTCCTACTTAAGTGCTGGAATTACTGACTATACTTATCCTCAATCTTTTTCGGTCAACAATGATCCTAGCCAAGGGAAAGTGGACTCTTCATCTATGAAAACATTTGGTTTTGGTTTTGGGGTTACTAAAAAAATCAACAAAACCTTCGAATCCTCAGGTGGATATGATTTTACTTTGATGGATAAAGATTCGGACGCCGGCAGTTATGGGAGACATCTCGTTCATGCTCAGATAACGGGTAGGTTTTAACATATGCTTTCCAAGATTTTTTCAATCTTATTCATGCTGTCGTTACTGCTTAGCAACGGATTGTTTTCCCAAGGTGCTTATTTTGATGCATCTGTTTTAAAAGACCCGACTGGATATAAATTGCGCCCCGGTGATAGAGTTAGGGTGATCATTCAGGGAGAATCAGATTGCACAGTTGAGACTGTTTTAACCAATGATGGAACAATCAATATGCCCTACATTGGAGATGTAAGGCTGGTGGGTAAAAACAAGCGAGAAGCAGAATCATCGATTCAGAGAGAATTTGTTAGTAAATTAATATTTGCCAGACCCAAGGCACTTTTAAATATTACCAATTATTCTGAAAGGGTTGTATTCCTGACCGGTTCTGTGAACCGTAAGGGTCCTTATGTCTTTCCGCCCGAAGTTGAAGCGATGAATATTGTGGAAGTAATTGCTCGAGCTGGTGGCTTTAACGACATTGCTAAAAAAAATAAAGTTTTTGTTACCCGAACATTTTTTGATGAGAGCGGTAGTCCCACGAATACAAAGACTTATGAAGTTGATGTTGAAGCCCTCAGCTCAGGTGTGAATGTAGGTAATTCGTCGAGAAGATTTTGGATATATCCCGGAGATCGTATTGAAGTGCCAGAAAGATTGCTTTGATCATGGACGATAATTTTAACAAAATGACTGGAGATGGAGTTCCTGCTTCCTCTGGTCCTAAAATTAAAGGTATTGGAGACTTTATTCTAATTTTACGTGATCGGTGGTTAATTGCCTTAACTCTATCTCTTCCCGTCGCACTGGCTTATATTTATATCAAGTCTCAAGGAACTGAGTTATTCCGGTCCAGTGCATCTTTTCGGCTGATCCCCCCTCCCGCGATTCTGAATTTACAAAAAGTGGATCGTGATCAGCATGTCCAGGGATTGGTCGCGAAGCACTTAGATGGATTAAACAGCCAAGATCTCAGGCTAAATGTTACCCAAAAGATAAAAGACTCTCCTGAATTAAAGTCCGAACTTCTAAGCCCCTATCTGAAAGATGGAATATCAATAGATGTTGGGGCAACCATCTCTTACTCCATCTCCGTATCGCCACCTTCGGAAGGAAGGCCAAGGTTTACGATAAATTCAACAGCTCGGTCGGGTCGTGGGGCACAAATTATTGCAGATGTAGTGCAGTCTGAGTATGAAAAACTGCACAAAAGCAAAAAGAGTCTTCAGGTGGAGAATGTTAAAAATGTACTGCAATTACTTCTCGATAAAAGCCTGGAGGAAGAGGAACGAATTTCCCAGGAACAATCTTCTTTTAAAAAGAAATACGACCTACCCTTCTTAGAGGATGAAAAACAAGATACAGCAGCACGTAAAAGCCAATACCAATCGGAAATAACAAAAGCCAAGCTTGAACAGATTCGAATTAATTCACTGCTTCGTCAAATTCTTCAAATTCAGGTTAGAATTGGTTCCCAAAATGATTCAACCAGTTCTCAGGATATTGACGATGATATTGCGGTTATCAAAGAATTCTTTGAAATTGATGCAATTGAATCATATGGAGCCATTCCCTCGTTAAGGCAAAACCTTTACGATCTTGAAGGCAAGAGAAGGGATTACCAAGAAACAGGCTCTGGCTATCTTGAGCGCCATCCAAAAATGATCGAAAATGCGAGACAAGTCCAATTGGTCAAGCAGACCCTTAACAAAGAAGTAAAATCGGCCATAGAAGATTTGCGTGATAAACACATTCAACTAACGGCACAAGAAAAAGAATTTGCTGCAGCAATGTCAAAAGTGCAGGAAGAATCACGAACCCTAAGTGAGATTGAAGAGAAGCTCAAAAACTTAGACAGGCAACTGGCTGTGGTAACTCGTACGACTGATCAAATTCACAACCGTTTAAACGATGTAAGAATTGAACAAGCCTTACCTAGCGAACAGGAAGAACCGCTTAACAAAGAGCAATTTGCCTATCTGCCTGGAGCTCCTTTCACTCCAGATAAAACCAAAATCAAGCGGGATGGCATGATGCTTGGCTTTGCAATATTTGTGATTATACCATTCCTACTTGAATTTGTTGATAATAGGGTTAAATCTCCCTGGGATGTAGAAGTGTTCATTGGTCGTGACCTAATCGCCGGAATACCAAAGATTTCTGAAGTTGAAGAGAATCAAAGACCCTTAATTGTGGGCAATGATCTAGATGATGGATTAACTGAATCGTTCCGAAGCATGTTCAGTAGGATTCAGATGAATTCGCTGAGCGATTACCCTAAAACGATTTTGGTAACATCCGCAATTCCTAGTGAAGGGAAAAGTCTAATTTCTGCAAATCTTGCCTACAGTTGTGCGAACCATGGTAAAAAAACAATCCTTATCGATTTTGACCTTAGGCGACCGGGTATCCATAAGTTTTGTAATATAAGTAACGATAGAGGACTTCTTTCCTTAATTAATGCCGAACATTCGGATGTGCAAGAAATGCAAGAACTTGCTCAAAGTACAGTTACCCAAATTCACCCAAATTTATTTGTGCTTCCATCGGGTGGTAAAACCCGGGCTGCGACTGAGCTTTTGGAAAGCGATGGGTTTGATCGCATTCATAAAATTCTTAGGACAATCGCTGATGTCATTATCATTGATAGTCCACCTATAGGACTGTTCCCAGACTCCCTAGCCATGGCAAGAAAGGTCGAGGAGGTTCTTTTCGTAACTCGTTACGGAAAAGTTTCCAGAAAAATTGCTAAAAGTCTTTTAGAAAATTTGGATGAGACTGGAGCTAAAATCCTAGGAGTTGTTTTGAATGATCTTCCGCAAAAGAAAACTCCAGGATATTACTATTCTGGATATTATGGATATGGTTACTTCCGTTATAAATATTACAATAAATACTACGGAAGAGATAAGGATGAAGAACTATCTTCTCGTAGCGTAAAGGATAAAGAATCTGTCTCTTAAAGGTAGTTTTCTTATGAGCTCAAACTACAAAACCGTTGTTGTGAGTACAAAGGGTCTACGGATCAAAGGAGATGATACAAGTGCTGAACTTGCGGTATCCATTGATCAAAAATCAAATGAAATGAGTGATGATGGATGGAGTTTACTGTCTATAACTCCTTCACTCATGAGCGAAGGCGCACTGATAAAATTAATGCTTACTTTCGTAAAAGAGAAAGAATAATAAAACTTATTGTATTTTTATTAATGAGTTATTTTTAAAGAGTAGTTCCGTTCTGCCAGCAGATGATACTAAACGATCTGAATTGTTGAAAAACTCAATTTTTAGCCAATTTGTTTCCTTATCTTTTAAATGTGCCAAGATTCTGTAGTCATTACCTATGATTTTTATAACTTCTGATAATGACTGACCGAGCTTCAAATGTATCAATCGATCTGATGCGGATATGTCTTTTTTGCCCGGAGCAGGGCTTTTTTTGGCAGAGATCTCCGAAGAATACTGTAAATTGGGGTCCCACTTGTTGCAACTGGCTGAGAGGGCAAGGTAAGCTAGAATCATGAATTTGATAGCCGTTTGCATGATAAAGCTGAAAATTGAAACTTATTTTGATAATTTCAAGAAAGAATGAAGCCGAGACAAAATAATCAACTCTTGGCAAATGATGAATTTCTGATTATTCGTCTGATCCCCAACATTTTTACCACGATTGGTATGTGCATTGGGCTCACTGGTATAAGGTTTGCCCTTGAGTCTAACTGGGAGTCTGCCGTTGTCTGTGTTTTGGTTGCTGCTTTTTTTGATTTGATTGATGGATTAACCGCACGGATGCTCAAGGCCACTTCAAAAATAGGGGCTGAATTAGATAGTCTATCGGATGCGGTGAGTTTTGGCGTAACTCCTACGGTTATACTTTATCTTTGGCTGGTTTCGATCATGAAGGCAGATAGTAGTTATTTACTTGGTTGGTATTGGATCCCATTTATTTTTTACTCTTCCTGCTGTGTGCTTCGTTTGGCACGTTTTAATACAGCTAACAGACAAGCGGTTTTAGAGAATCCAAGGCCAACAGTCAGTTACTTTGTCGGTGTACCATCTCCTGCGGGAGCCATTATCTTACTTTATCCAATCATTTTGGAGGTCAATTTAGTAAGGTTTGGAATTACTGCCAAAGAATGGATTCAACCTTTACATGTATGTTTTTGGGTCATGATAGTCAGTATCCTTATGGTTTCAAGAATTCCAACATTATCTTTAAAGAGTATAAAATATAGAATTTCCTACCGAAAAGTAATATTCGTTTTAATTGCAGTCATTTTAGCAGCAGCAATAATAGTGCGTGAACAGTGGCTTTCGCTAGGAATTGCCATAATTACCTATCTCATTTCAATTCCAATTTTTGCAATTTATGTCAGGAAATTAAAGTAGTCTTTATGCAAAGTAATATTTTTTAAAATAAGCATTGATCGCTTTCTTACTTCTTGAGGTAATTTTAAAAAGAAAGTACTCTGCGTGTGATCAAAGAATGTTTTTCTATATGAATGTTGTTCCTTCTGGGGAAGGGTGCCTTCAAACCAGTCACAATAGGAAATTATCAGTTCTTTAAAGATTTTAAAATTTTTAGAATTTATAGAATAAGAAATTTCGAGTAAATTAGTTCTCTTTTCTGCTTCTGTTTTAGGATCTAATAATTGAGCCATTTCCCAATAGGTTTCGACGGACTGATCATCATGGCGTATTATTCTCTCTAGAAAATGAAACGCTGAGAATTTGTCTCCCTTTGCCTTCTTTATCCGGAACGCGGCGTGTAAGATGTCCGTTGATCTAGGTAGTTGAATTAACGCTTGGCTAATTGATTCTTCGGCTTTTTCGATCATTCCCGTTTGTAAATAAGCTAAAGCCAGTAGCTTGTGTAAGTCTGGGTGGGAACCAAATTCAGCGAGATAGGAATTAATGAAATCTATAGCAGCGTTCGGACTTCCTTGGTCGAGGAGTAGCTTCGAATGCAGGTAAGCGGCTTTGGGGTTTTTCGGATCTAGTTCCAGTGCTTTTAGCAAGTGGTACATTGGGTCCAAGCTCATACCCAAATCTTTATTTTTTCTTACTTTTGGAGAGCGAAGCTTGTTTTGAACGGGGTGCTTTCTTTGCTTTGGCAATTTCTGATTGTGCCGACTTATTCATTAATAGAACCGCAAGCTGGTAGTGACCGTTAGCAAAATCAGGATTGATTTCGATCGATGTGTGCAAAGATTGAAAAGCTTCTTCATACTGTTCCTGTTTGGATAGTAAAATGCCTAGTTCGTAAAAGGCTTTGTAATTTAATGGATTTATCTTAATCGCTTGTTTAAAATGATAAATTCCCCGTTCGGTTTGAGGTTGGACCAGTAATGTTCCGTCCTTGGTCATTTTTTCCCCTTTTGCCAACAACTTTCCAAAGAAATAGTGACATTCATCAAAATCTTCCTTTATTTCTAGAGCGGTTTCAAAATTTCTTTCCGCAAGATCATATTCGGATGGGGTCGAGGAAAGCCTTGCAAGATTGAAGTAGGCTTCGGCAAAGTTTTGTTCCACATCGGTAGCTTTTTGGAAATGAATTTTGGCTTCGTTTATGTCGCCTGAATGTTCAGAGTGAAAGGCCAAATCAAAATAGGCCTCGGCGAAATCCGGATTTATTTCTAAGGCTCTGTAAAAATGTTTTTTGGCAAGACTGGGATCTTTATCCTGAGTGAGGATTTTAGCCAGAAAATAGTTCGCTTTGGCATTTTGTGGATCTAACTGGATGGAAAGCTTAAGATTTTTTTCAGCTTCTGGAAAGTTATCACATAAAAATTGTAATCTCCCTAGGTGGAATAGAGCCTTGGGATTATCGCTAAAATATTCAATAGACTTATTGTAGTGGAGAGTTGCCTTTTCGAAATTCTTTTCCTGCTCCCAAATTCTTGCGTAAAGATAATGTGCTTTCGAATACTTGGGCAGCAGTTTAATGGCTTTGGCTAAATAAGACTTTGCTTTTTTAAATGAATTTTCTTGGAAGAGAATTCTCGCTAAATTGTAGTTCGCTTTGTGACTGTTTTCATCAATTTGCAGAACTTTGTAAAAGTGTGACTTTGCAACTTCCCAGTCTCTTTTATCAACATTCGAGCCATCTTTATTTGTTGCTTTACCACCCAAAAGTAACTTGGCGAGCGAGTAATGTGCTTCGGTATAGTCCTCTTTTATATCGAGAGCAGTTTCATAGTTTTTTCTTGCTTCCTCAAAATCATCTGGGTTGGTAAGAAGCTTAGCTTTGTTAAAGTATGCAGGGGCATAATTTTGGTCAATTTCTGCAACTTTATCAAAATTGTTCTTTGCTTCTTCCAAGTCGTTTAGTTCAACCAGTAGGAGTGCATAGTTGAAATATGCTTTAACAAAATTAGGGTCTAGTTCTAAAGCATTTAAGAAGTGCTCTCGTGCATCCTCGAATTTTTGCTGTCTTCCTAATTCAATAGCCAATTCACATTCTGCAGCAGGGAAGGATGGGTCAAGAGATACAGCCTGCTCAAAGTAAGTGATTGCGGAGTTGAAATCTCCTTCAGATTGATAAAGCAATCCGAGCTTAAAGTGTGCTGGAGAAAGTTTAGGATCTAATTCAATTGCTTTTTCGAGCAGTTGCTTTGCGTTTTTCACCATTATTCTTTTGAGTAAATTACTTAGATGTCATCACCCAGACTCCATCCCATTCACCTTTGGGAGGATTCTTCTTCATGTAATTACAACGATCAAGATACAGGTCGGCAGCTTTATCATTGGAATTTATCTTTTTGACCGTTTGAAATAGCTTAATTGCCTGATCCCAGTTGCCATTATTCCATGCCCTGTACCCGTCATTAAAATTTCCCAGAGCTTCCACCATTTCTGGGTAGGAGTTATCATCGTGAAAGTCGAGCACCTCATAAACCCCAACGGGCTCTGTCTTCCCTTTAACAATTACATAGTCAACCTGTCTAGTTCGGTAAGTTGCCTTTACTGCTTTGTAGGTAAACTCACTAATTAAAATATGTGCTCCGTATTGCTTGCAAGCACTCTCAATCCTTGCGGCCAAATTCACACCGTCCCCAATCACAGTGTAATCCATTCTTTTGGGAGAACCGATGTTACCCGAGACTATGGAATCGGTATTAATTCCCATGCCATGGTCGATTGGCATCTTACCTTCTGCTGACCTTTTATCATTAAATACCTTCAAATCTGTCATCATACGGATGGCTGCCCGAACCGCCCGGTCTGGATCATCATCATGAGCAATAGGAGTGCCGAAAATACACATCATTGCATCGCCAATAAATTTGTCCAGCATGCCTCCCTCATCCGTAATACAATCGACCATAATGGTAAAATATTCGTTGAGAAGTTTGACCGTGCCCTGAGCTCCAAGTTCTTCCGTTATGGTGGTGAAACTACGTACATCCGAAAACAATACTGAAGCAATACTTTGCTTGCCTCCCATTACATCATTACTGTCGCCAGCACTCATTAACTTATCAGCAAGTTCAGGATCCATATAACGGGACATCGTAGATTTCATCCTTTTTTCAGAACTTATATCCTCGATCATAATCATAACCCCGAGGGTTTCATTTTTTTGACCAATCAACGGAGTAACGGATATGTTCACCGATAGTTTTTCTCCCTGGATTTCAAGGGTAGTATCGAGAAACTCTTCCTGTTCTGAAACCGATTCCAACTTTGAATTTAACCATTCGTTTGCTTGGCCAAGCAATTCAGTGATGGATGAATTGAGGATATCAGTAAGCAAAGAAGATTTGAAGATTTTCTGGCCTGCAGGATTACAAGTTTTAATCAATTTATTCTCATCAATGGTAATGACCGCATCATGCATGCTTGATAGAATGCTTTCGGAATAATTTTTCTGGTTTTGAACATCATCGAATAGCTTTGCATTCTCGATTCCCATGGAAATTTGAGAAGTAAAAGCAGCCAACCGCTTCTCATCTTCCTGGTTAAATGAGCCTCCTCTTTTATTAAGCACTTGGCTAACACCGATCGTTTTTCCTTCTTTATTTAAAACGGGCATACAGAGGATTGAGCGGGTGAAGAATCCTGTCTGCTTATCAAAACTTGGATTGAAGCGTAAGTCGGCATATGCATGAGGAATATTAACCGCCTTGGCGGAGGTAAAAACAGTTCCGGCAATCCCTAGGTGATTGGGAAAGCGTATCACAGATTTTTCGTCTAATCCTTCACCAACCTCAGTGTATAGTTCGTTTGTTTTTTCGTCATTGATAAAGAGGGTTGCTCTTTCACAATCTAGCATGGTTGAGATAGTGGAAATGATTTTCTGCAGTAGTGGAGTAAGTTCAAGCTCGGATGAAACCTGTGAAACAACATCCAAAAATTCCAGCTCTTGTTTTCGTGCAGCCTCGACCTGTTCAACTATGATATTTCCCTGAATTGCAATCGCCGCTTGCTCCGTCATGGCTTCGAGCATTTCAAGGTCTTCTTGAGTAAATTCACCGTCTATTTTATTCAGAATTTGAGAGACGCCAATTTTTTCGCCATTAACGGTACGAAGGGGAGCACAAAGAATGCTTTTTGTTCGAAAGCCAGTTCTCACATCTACCGCTTTATTAAACCGGTCATCTTTGTAAGCGTCAGGAATAATGGCTCCCTCGTTGTGAGAAAATACCCAACCAGCAACCCCCTTTGAATTCATAATCCGTATTTCTCTGCGAAAATTTCCTTGGGCAATGCGTGAATATAATTCACCAGTCGCGGCGTCGTTCAGGAAAATTGTTCCTCTTTCTGCTCCGATGGTAGAGGTAGTAATCTTCACCAGAGTTTCCAGCGCTTCATCTAAACTTTTTGTTTTTGCCAAGTCTGTGGTAACCTGAAGCAGCATGTCGGAGAACCTGGAGGTTCTTTTTTTAGATTCTTGGGGATTGGGTTCAGTTGCCATGGTGTTTTTCTAATTCGGATCTTAACTCTATAATTGTTTCTCGCAGTTGCTTAAACTCCATTTCATTAGTTTGAGAGTTTTTTTGAACTTTTTCCTCATAAAGAAAGCCTCGTTGTTCAATTTCATCTCTCAGGGATCGAATCATATTTCTGTAATGATTAATCTCACTAAAATTTGAAGAAGCAATTTTTTGTGCGTCCTCTGCCAGTTTAGAGTTTAACCTTTCTGTATCTTCACGCAGGGAGATAATGGTACTTTTTAAATGCAAAATTTCCTGTTCATATGATTTGCGAGTTCGCTGTATCTCTTCTTGTTTTTCAGCTTTTGCATGATCTAATTTAATTCTCAGGTTCGATAAAGATTGCTTAAGATTTTGATTCTCTTGGTTCAGGTTGGAAACTCTTTTTTGAACTTTGGCTTCATTATCTGATGAACTTTTCTCAAGTTCTTTCCGTAATTCCGAAATAGTTGCCTTGTGAGCTTGAGCAAGATTTTCATTCTCAGACAGTTTCTTTTGCATTTCTGCTTGGTGGCGTTGTTGTGCTTTTTCTAATTTATCTCTGATTTGTGCCGTGCTTTCTTTCAGCGAGAGATTTTCATTTTGAAATTCCCTCATTGCATTTTGGAGATTTTGTTCATGATCGCTTTGAAGTTCCTCAATTTGATTTCTCAGTCTGGTAACCACGGAACGCAGGTCTTTGATCTCTGTGGATTTCTGAGACTCAACGAATTGAATTTTTTCGGCATGAATGTTTTCCTGGTTCAAGATTTGATCCCGAGTTTTGGACAAACTCTCTTGGAGTTGCATGATTTCAGCGTTTGCAGACCCAAGTGCTTGTTGAACGATGTTTTGTTCCTGTGCCTTGACTTCATCAATCTGATCCCGAAGTTCTGCAACTAATGATTTTAACAAATTGATTTCCTGCTGAGATGCAGCAGAGGTTCTCTGAACAGTAGCGTCTAATTGATCTCTCTCCCGTTCCAAAGAAGTACGCACTATGAGTAAGGATTTTCTTAATTGTTTTATTTCCTGGTTTTTTACCCTTTGGGCTTCTTGTACAGAGGCTTCTTTTTGTTGATGAATAGATTCAATCTCATCCCGAAGGGTTTGAATTGTTTTTTTAAGGTCCTCTTTTTCGGCGTTACTCCTTTGATGAATCTTTTGAAGTGATTCCGCGTTTCTAATTTCAATCCGGTCCAGATTTTGTCTCAGCGTAGACATCGAATCCTTGAGTTGTTTAATTTCTGCATTTTTCGAGCTTGCGGCTCGCTGTACCTCATCAGCTTTAGCAATTTCACTCTCTTCAAGCTCTCTTCTTAGGGATGAAATTGTTTCTCGTAGTGAACTTAATTCCTTATGTTGAGAACTTTCCGCTTTTTGAATTTTTTCTTGGGCTACACTTTGACTGCGTTCCAAGTTTTTTCTTGTATTAACAAGTGTTCCACGAAGTTGGCGGATCTCCTCAATATGCATTCGTTTTTCATTTTGAACTGCCTCCTGAAGACGCTCGTCGAAAGAATCAACTTCCTTTCTTAGTATCGCGATTGTGTCCTTAAGCGATGCGATTTCCTGAGCATGTGAGAGGGTGATTTTCTGGATTCTTTCCTCGTGTCTAATTTTAGTCAGATCGATCCTTTCACGGCTTTTTTCTAATGATTCCTGGAGCAATCTTTTTTCTAAAGTAACTTGAGCGGTTGATTTTTGAATATCTTCTTGTTTAGAAGCTTGAGCCTGTTCCAGAGAGAACCTTAAATTTTCAACAGTGGAATGGAGGGACATTACCTCACTGTTCTTCGAAGAGGTAATTTTTGCAAGTTCTTGGGCATGCCGGATTTCTGACCGGTTGATTTGCTCGCGCAGTTTTGTGGCAAGTTTTTGTAAATCATCAATTTCACTGTGCTTACTCTGATGAATACTTTGTTCAATTGAAGCCAGATCAATATCCTTGCTTTCCAGTTCTTCCCGTAAAGAGGTAATTAAATTGTGCAATTCGGATAGTTCCCTCGTGTGAGCAGATTGTGATTTTTGTACTGCTTCCAGCGTTGCTTCTTTTGCATCTTCTAATTTTTGCCTGAGTTGCTCCACCAACCCAGTGAGGCCTTTTCGCTCCAAGCTAAAGGCACTTTCCAATTTTTGTTGGTCATGCTGTTGCTTCGCTACGAGTTGTTCATAATCAACTCTTAATTGAGCAATAACTGACTGAAGATTTGCTTCTTTGTTTTTATATTCCTCTTCAATTGACTGAAGCTCCGAATCGTGCAAATCCATATTTTGCTCTAGTTGTTCACGAAGAGAGCTTATGGTCTGTTTTAAGAAGTTTAATTCGCGTTCAAGCGAATTAGTCTCGGAAGGGGGTAGGAGAGACATCTCCTTATCATTGTCAAAAAATGCAGTACCTGTAAATAAGAACCTTGCCGTTCATATCAATGTCGCCTAGGCAATTAATTCTGATCAGTATGCCTCAAAAATATTTTATAGCTATATTTATAATGCTTCTTGCTGCATCGTGTTCTGAAAAACCTTCATCTCCTGATCAACCTACCGGTAAGCAGGCTAATAAACTCGATTTTGCTTCCTTGGTTGCGAGTCAGACTGGCGGGGCAAGAGACCTTGCTTCCTTTTTGGAAAGCGGTGAGGAAGCTGAAGCAATCGATGTTATTGATGGTGCCAATGATATCATTGATTCGGTTGCTTTGAGCAACTCCAACGATAAATTTTCAGGGCAAGGAAATGAAAATGAAGAACAAGGGATGGCTATTAGAACTGCTTCTTTCCCCAATTCTACGATTGAATCTCATGGAAGAGACTTCCAGGCAAACTTTGAAATTAGCTTGGATGAATTAAAAATTTCCAATGAAAGGAAAGACAAGACGATTGCCTCACTTACTCGATTAAACGAGGAGCTCATTTTGGAGATTCAACGTCTACGGCCCGACAAAAAACCTATAGCCGTTGTGGGAAACCAAGATGTACAAAGCTTATCCTCTGACAACCAACTTAAAATTCTTCAAAGTGAGATTGCATTACTAAAATCAAATTTAATCCAGAAATCTCAGGAAATTGATGGTTTACGACTGCAAAATGATCAATTCCAAAATGGTATAGATTCATTACAACCAAGAGTGAATCCTTCCCCGTATAATCGCTCTTCAATTCCTGCTCGCTCGAGCCAAACTTTCAATTCCCCTGTTGGTTTAACATCTTCACAAGCCCCGCAAATTCTGGAAAACTCTGAAACTTGCAATCTTGAATTTGATGCCGTTGTCACTCTCTTAAATGGCAAGAGTAAGGAAGTTTTTTATACCGAATTTTTTCTGATTTCAAAAAGTTTTCCAGACCTTCTCTTTGATGCGGGTCTCTTTTTAAAAGACTTTCCGCAAGTAAGTTCATTTGAAGAACTTTGGGCACAGTCCAGAAAGTCCCCCTTTCTTTTCCCCGGGATTTACAAACGGATCAGAAATGTTCTTCTCCGCGAAGTCGAGCAAGGGAATGGACATAGAGTCCGGACAGACATAGATGGATTTGCTGAATTTAACAATCTGTCATCGGGTTCCTTCTTTTTGGTGGGCACGGCTCCTGTTGGTAAAACTGGGGCGGTTTGGAATGTGCCTGTTCTTCTTAGATCAGGAACCAATAAAACTTCCCTTACTTTAGCAAATGCAAATTGGCGTGAATAGAATTTTGCTTTACGGGCCTCTTGATAAGGCTAGGTTTTAATTTTCATTAAATTAATATATGAGCACAGAACAATCCTCTGACACTAAAAAACTACAACTTACCTTGCAGCAGAAACTCGGCATCCTCTTGTCTTTTTCAAAGGACAAAGTTGTCGAACAAATTCAATGTGTATGGTTTATTATCCTCTATTTAATTGTATTTCAGGTTCTTGTACTAGGGTTGCCTATTGTGTACTCCCTGATGATTGCTGCTGGGATAATTATAGTGATAGTTGGCTTAGCTTTCTTTATGGAAGGATTGCGGCTTGGACTGATGCCTCTGGGTGAAACACTGGGATCCACTCTGCCGAGGAAAAAAATTCTCGGAATTCCCTGTCTTCCTACCAGTCTTGCATTCGGTTTTGTCCTTGGGGCATTTGCAACCTTTGCGGAACCTGCGATCGGAGTTTTACGTGCTGCTGGAGCTGGGGTTGATCCGACCGCCGCTCCCTTGTTATGGACCATTTTAAACACAGGAGCAGGACTCCTTGTCAATTGTGTCGGTGTTGGTGTTGGCATTGCCGTTTTACTCGGTGTGCTAAGGTTTTACAAGGGTTGGTCGCTTAAGCCATTCATCTATGCTGGTGTCGTTATCCTTTCCTGCATAACCCTCTACATGCAGTTTTCAGATGACAGGCTTAAGCATGTTCTTGGTCTGGCATGGGATTGCGGGGCGGTAACCACTGGGCCTGTCACGGTTCCTTTGGTTTTGGCTCTTGGCATTGGGGTGTGCAGGATTGTTTCTACGGGTGGCTCCAGCAACACGGGCTTTGGTGTGGTTACGCTTGCGTCCTTATTCCCCATTCTTGCCGTGATGTGCTATGCACTCTATTTGTTTGAAACGGATAACTATTACTATGCCAAGCATTCTCAAGCAGATTGGCATGTTAAAGCGGGAGATTATGGCAAGAACTACTCGAAGGATTTTCAGAAGTTTGGCGAACTAAAAGCCCAAGAAAAGATTGAATCAGTAGGGGGCATTGGTGAAAGCGACTTAGCCTGGTCCTTATCGGTTGAAGAAAGAAAAATGATACAAAAGCATTTGAATCAGCACAAATCTCTTCCAGAGGGCTATGCAATAAGAACTAAAGTATCTGAAGGGTCAATATTGCCAAATGCCCTGACGGACAGTGACCGCGAAAATGTCCAGTTAAAAGGGGCCCAAATTTATGTAGTAAGAGAGGGTTACAAGGCTCCGGATGCGGTTTGGGACCCTAACGCTGATATTGCCACTGCTTTTACGAACAAATTTGATTTCTTTCCCAACACCTTCCGACCCCAAGAAGTTGATAAAAATAATAATGGAATTGTCGATCCTGGTGAAGACTTTTACAGCATTGAGCCAGATGGTTCGATTAATTATTCCCAAGCAGATGGGATTCTTAGCGGGCCGGATCAAGATCGTGGTGCTCTTGAAGGTGCGATTTGGGCAATTGTGCCACTCTGTACGATATTATTGCTCGTCTTGATTGTGGGGCTTAGGCAAAAGCCCAAGTACATGGATGAATTGATTATTGGAATTGCCTGTGCAGTAATAGGTATGTGTTTATTTAATTTGGGCATTGCCCTTGGTCTCACTCCCTTGGGTGAGCAACTTGGGGGCAATGTTGTTTCCAGTTTTGCTTCCATACAACCTTGGCAATCCGAAGGCTTTGTTGACCCGATGTTTCATTCTTCTACGGTCGGTAAGTGTTTAGCTATTTTGTTCGGATTTATTCTTGGATATGGTGCAACCTTGGCAGAACCTGCTCTCAATGCGCTCGGTGCAACCGTTGAGAAAATAACAGTTGGAGCATTCAAAAAGAATCTTCTGATGCAGGCAGTCGCAACTGGAGTTGCTTTGGGGATTGGCACAGGAGTTGCCAAAATCGCCTTCAACTTAGAACTTTGGTATCTTTTGATTCCTCCCTATGCCATGCTTTTGATTCTTACTTTTATTTCGAGTGAGGATTTTGTGAATTTTGGTTGGGATAGTGCTGGGGTTACCACAGGACCGATTACGGTTCCTCTTGTACTAGCTATGGGTTTGGGGATTGGTGCTAAAACCGGTGCGATTGACGGGTTTGGAGTCCTTTCGCTCGCCTCAGTTGGTCCAATCATAACTGTCCTAACCGTTGGCTTGCTGGTGCGAAAAAAACCCAAAACTTCTACCTCATCTGAACATCAACCGGAGGCTGCATAAATGAATAATCTAGAATGTAAAAATAATGTGTCTTTGGTTAATTTAATTTTACCCAAAGATTCTTTGTCATCGGTTGCTTTGGATCTTCAAAAAGCTGGAGCCAAGGGAATTTTTCATGTAGCTGCTAGAGGTTCTATGATGAATGAAGGAGGCTTTCTTTCGAAAATGTTTCCTCCACCAGCTCCTGAACAATGCTTGGTACAAGTTTTGATTCCTGATTCGGAAAAAGAACGGCTATCTGATGTGGCAATATCATCGGGTCGTTTAGACCGTGTAGGGTCGGGGGCCATTTTCAGCATAGCTTGTGACAAAGCTTTTCACTCCCAAAACTTTCCCATTACTCAAGGAAGTGATGAATACAACTCCCATCATTCTGCGTCCATGGAGGCGATATGTTGTATTTGTGAAAAAGGAGTGGCAGAAGAAATTGCACAAGCTGCTTTAACTGCGGGCGCACCTGGTCCAACTGTAACCTTTGGAGAGGGTGGGGGAATACGGGATAAAATCCCTCTTCTTCGTATGACCAAGGGGCCTGAAAAGGAATTTGTGTGGTGTGTAGTCGATCGTTCTGAATCCAGTGAGGTTTTCATTAATATGGCTCGAGCAGGTAGAATTACTGAACCAGGCAGGGGTTTCATGTACTCGATTCCTGTTTCCGATGGCATTATCAATGTTAGCAGTACTGTATCAAGTTCTTCGCATGGTGCTAGTATGGAGCAAATTATTGCAGCACTTGATGAAATTAAAGGGGGAAAAGATTGGAGGACAAGTGGTGAAACTAAATCCACTTCCTTAAATACCACATTTTTACAAAACTTAACTGGATTATATTGTGTTGTGCCCAGGGATCACTACTCAGAAGTGTATGATTCAATCTTGGAGGCCGGAGCACCTGGAGTAAGTACTAATTTTGGTGTTATGGCAGATCAAACAGGTTCTGGTGAAGATGCATGTAATGAAGAATGGGCTCTTGTATACACTTCCCTTGCACCCTCTTCCGTGGACAATGTTATGGCTAAAATTTCCTCTAAAATTGAGTCTATAGGTATTAACCGTTACGCCTTTTACACCTTACCGATTCCGCGGGCGCTGACTTATCTGGGAGGTTGATCTCTCTAGCTTTTGTGGAACTGGACCGAAGTCCATTCTCCTAGTTCCTTCAGACGGTAAGCTAGATGGTTGCCGATGGTAGCCTCTTTGCATGCTTCTAATACTTGGTCAATCTCCCGAGTCAATATCCCGGAAAGAATAATACTAGAACCGTTATGGGTGTGTTCAAATATCTTGCCTGCACAGGCAATAAGAATATCCGCTTGAATATTGGCAATAACACAATCAAAAGTGCCAAGAGATTGCTCTAAATCAAAAAGATTGGAGGTCTTCAAACGTAGCTTTTGTGCTAAATTATTTAAGACCGCATTTTCTTCAGATATTCGTACTGCGTCTTGATCATTATCAATCCCTAGTACATTTTCGTAGCCTAGCAAACAGGCGGTCAAAGAAAGAATTCCAGAGCCACAGCCCAAATCCAATAAGCTCTTAGATTTTCTGTGTGATTTTTTTTGGTCGATTAAAAACTCCAAGCACATCCTCGTTGTTTCATGGTTTCCCGTTCCAAAAGCCATGCCTGGATCTAAAAAGAGTGCTAGTTCATCAGTCGAAACGCGGTAAGTATCCTTCAGCCACAGTGGGATCAAATGAAAGAATTTGTACTGCCACGGAGTGAAATGAGCCTTATAGGATTCTTTCCAGTCCTGATCATGAATTTCCGTGTTCTTAAATCTGAATTTTATTAAATTACCAATTTCTTGAGAGATCGCAGATTCTTGCACGAGCATTTCTTCTTTGGATGCAAAGAAACCATGAAGAAGACCATCTCCAGTATTATAATTGACCTCTAATGCCCATTTGGATGGCGCATGCTCAAAAAGAAAACCTTCTACAAAATCAGTTTGATCTGCAGGGATATCTGATGAGCTTTTGTACAATATTTCAGGCATCAGGATGAAACCCTTGGGATATTTCTGCAACCACAGAGGGCAATAGCATGTGTTCGGCAGCTTGTACTTTGGCCATAACAGATTCCAAGGTGTCTGATGACATAATTCGAACAGGTGCTTGTGCAATGATTTTGCCACAATCTAATTCCGATGATACCCAATGAACCGTACAACCAGTAATTTTAACTCCTGCATTCCATGCTTGAGCAACTGCATTCAGGCCTCGAAAACTTGGCAATAAGCTTGGATGCAAATTGATAATTCTGGAATCAAATGCTTGGATGAATTGATTACTTAAAATTCTCATAAATCCGGCGAGAACGATTAGATCAGGACGATATTTTTTTATTCCAGAAACCCACCTATCATTATCAGTTTCATTGGAAAGATTGTAGTTGCCCAAATGGATGTGTGGAACTCCTGCTTGTTTTGCAATTTGCAAGATCCCGCTATTTTGTTTATCTGAAAAAACACCTACAATTTTGCAAGATGCAAGCAATCCTGAGCTATGGGCGTCTATAATTGCTTCGCAGTTCGTTCCTTTGCCTGAGCCAATGATTGCAGTTCTCATGCCGTAGGGGGGGCAGGGCATTCTTTTGAGTCACCACGAATGGTATTGATGATGCTGGTAGTACTAAAACCATCCAAAAGAGGAACAAAATGGATCTCAGCCCCAACCTTCTCCAGAGAAATTCGTTCCTTTTGATTTAATTTTTCCAAGGAATAGTCACCAGATTTAACATAAATATCAGGTTTTAATTGGAGGATTTCCTCCGCAAGATGAGTGTTCTCAAAAATAAAAATTAAAGAAACAAATTTTAAACTGCTAAGCATATACGCTCTTTCGTATTCGGAAAAAATCGGACGATTTTTTCCTTTTAAGGAACGAATGCTTGCATTCGAGTTGAGTGCTACCCAAAGTTCATCACCCAATTCAGCTGCTTTTTCCAAAGAATATACATGTCCAGCATGCAAGAGATCAAAACATCCGTTGGTCAGAACAAGTTTTTTGTCCTGATTATATTTCTCCTGCCTTATTTTACAGGCGTCAGTAAATGTGCAGAAATTTTGAGGAAAGTTGGCTGATGGGTTCATGTTTAGCCATCTCCCTCAAAAAAACGTTTTGCTTTGTTTAGTATACCAGAATCTTCTTCAATGTCTTTTTCCCCACAGGAAAGACCAAAATCAACGAGTTTTTGCCGTTGTTCTTTATTAAGACTTTGGGGTACATCAATAATTGCTTTTACATAAAGATCACCCTTGTGTGAAGGGGATCGTAAATTAGGCATTCCCCTGTCTCGAATACGAAAGGTTTTATTACACGGTGTACCAGGGGGTATTTTTAAAGTTACCTTACCATCCAAAGTTGGAGTTTCGACCGTTCCTCCAAGCGTAGCTAAAGTAAATGGGATATAGATCTCATGAAAAAGATCGTCTTCATCCCGTTCAAACAAATCATGCGACTTTACCTGAACATCTACATATAAATCTCCGAACGGACCATTTCGAGGACCGGCGTCTCCTCGGCCTCTGGAGCACAGTCGGGAACTATCGTTTATTCCTGCCGGAATTTTAACTTTTACAGAATCGCTACTTTTTGTCCGACCTTGCCCACTACAGGAAGGACAGGGGTTCTCGATCGTGGATCCGGAGCCATTGCAGCTTGGACATGTTCTTCTAATGCTAATAAATCCTTGGTTGGAAGCGACTTGGCCAACGCCTCCACAAGTATGACACATTGTTTTAGATGATTTGTCAGATGAACCGGACCCATCACATTTGGAACATTCCTGATGGCGAGTATATTTGATTTCTTTTTCCACACCTTTTGCCGCCTGTTCTAGGCTAATCGATACGGTAACCCTCAGGTCATTTCCTCGAATGCCTTCAGAAGCAGAACTTCCTGAAGAGCCTCCACCGAAAAAATCCTCAAATATACTTCCAAAACCACCACCACCACCGCCAAAGACATCCCTAAATAAATCAAAAGGATCCACACCTCCAGCGGAGTGACCTCCACGAAATGCATCATGGCCAAATTGATCGTACTTCGCCCTTTTCTCTGGATCCTTTAACACATCAAAAGCAGCAGAAATCTCTTTGAATTTTTCTTCGGCCTCTTTATTTCCCGGATTTTTATCAGGATGGAACTGAACAGCTAATTTACGGTATGCTTTTTTAATTTCTGATTCAGAGGCATCTCTGTTAACACCTAAAACTTGATAGAAGTCTTTATCTGACATAATTTTATGCTACAAAGAATATTAAATTTACTTGTCCAATCTATCAAGAACCGGACTCATCCATCGCCCTTTTAGATACAATCACGGATGCGGGTCTAAGTAAATGATCTCTCAATCGGTAGCCTTTGCGGATTACCTGTAAAATCATATCGTCATCATCTCCCGCCTCGTGACCGATTGCATCATGGAATTTAGGGTCAAACGGTTCGCCAATTCCTTCGATGCAAACTAGACCATAGTCTTCTAGAGTCGTTTGCATCTGATTGATTGCCATTTTAAACCCATTAACAACTGGGCCCTCCGGGTCAGCTTTTTGGGCTTCATCCATACCCATTTTAAATGCATCAATAACTGGGAGTAGATCCTCTATAATCTGTAATCGAGTTCTCTGAATGGCTTCTTCGCGGTCTCGGATCGATCTTTTCTTGAGATTTTCTAAATCCGCAAAAGTTCTCAAGTATTTAGACTGTAAACTTTCGTGTTTGCTGTATGCTTCTGATAACTGATTTTTAAGATTCGAAGGAGTTTCTTCCAACTCTTGTTCATCTTTTACGACTTCCTCGTCCGTGGAGTTGGATTTATCATTTTCAGAATTTGTTAAATCTTCTTGCTTATCCATGATTAAAGTTTTGAGCCCAAATGGTTTAAATAAATGCTTCCTTTAAATCTAGGTCAACATGAATGAAATGAAAGTTTGTTGTTTTAGGTTAGGCAATGGAGCCGGGGCGATAAAAATTGTCGGTCACAATCAGATCTCCCGCACTTAGGAATGTAACTTCACACTTCTGGTTAAAGGGGGATAAGCCAAGTTTGCCAGATTCTATAACACTCCCGCCAATTGAAACCCTAGCATCAATCGGATTGAGGATAATACATTGATCATTGGTTTCTTTAAGAGCTAGGGTTTGGTTTTTGATTCCTTTGAATTTCCTTATCCTAAAAAAATCACAGTCTGCTAATGTTTGGGTTGAGGACAGTGTTTCACTTAGTAAGTTCGGCTCAAAATCATCAAAATCAATACATTGGATAGATTCATCAATATGTAACTGTCGTGGGAGTCCATCAGTTCCTTTTCTTCCCCAGTCATAAACCCGATAAGTGGTGTCGGAATTTTGTTGGATTTCTAGAATGAGATTTCCCGCATCAATTGCATGCATCCGTCCGCTTTCAACTAGAATAGAGTCGCCCGCATTGGATTTTGTGCGATAACAGACAGTCTCTAATCTTTCCTGCTCTAATGCTTGGAGAAAAGCCTCCTTACTAGTCCCTTTTTTAAGGCCCACAAAAAGCCCTGCATTGTCTTCTGCATGTACAATATACCAATTTTCAGTTTTGGGTTCTCCTTTTAAGGACTTTGCCATTTTACTTGGCGGGTGAACCTGCAAGCTTAAACGGTCTGTACAATCGAGCCATTTCACAAGTAAGGGAAAACGCCGATCCTGATTCCATCCAGGTCCCATAATTTTTAGAGCCTGCGATTCTAAAAGATTTCGCAGACTAATCGAATTATTTTGAGAACACGACAAGATGGACTGGCAATCTGTCCGGTCTACGATTTCCCAAGATTCACCGATCCTAATTTTCGGAGGAATTTCTCGACCAAGGACTCGTTCCAAGGCTCGTCCGCCCCAGACTCTTTCAAAATAATGCGGTTCAAACTTGAAAATCATCGCCTTTACAGTTTCTATGTTCGGGTATGGGTGGAGAAATTAACTTAGTGTTAATACGCTATTTCTAGACAAGTGGCAAATGTAACTGAAAAAGGGAAGGAGAGGAGTGGGTTAACTCAGCTATCTCCAGTCCGAAAAACAGGGTGGGGGATATTTTTTTCCCTTCTCAGTTTATTTGTTTTTGTGGCTTTGTGGGATTACGATCCATCTAATTATCATACATTCCCACCTGATGGAGGCTCACCCCTTCTTGGACAAACAGGAATTATTACTGGCAGGTACGCCTTTGCATTCTTTGGGCTTACCGCTTGGCTTCTCCCATGGTTTTTTGGCGTTTGTTCTTGGTTGTTTCTTATTCCCAGTTCTAAACGACTAAAGTTACAAAAGTTACTGCCATTGCCCATTATTTTACTCTCAGTCTGCTTAATGGCTAACCTGCGTGATTTTTATGCAATTTCAATAAATCAGAAACCCATGCTTGATCAGTTTACCTTTGAGCATGGTGCGGGTGGTTCACTTGGAGCCTGGCTTTACTCCGGAATGCCAATTTTAGGTAATCTGCAAAATAGTGGCGGGATTCTTAGGATATGGATCGGAGAAGTGGGTACTTGGGTGCTTGCCATTCTTTTGCTTTTCTCATCCCTAGCTGTTCATTTCTCCTTTGGTGCAGATAAATGCCGTAAGACAGTGTCCTTGTGCTCAAGGCTATTTTCTTTTTCTCAGAGAAATGAAACGAGAGAGAAAATTTCCAAAGAGCCGAAAGAGATTGATGAACCAAGTGAAGCCTCTCCTTCGCATAAACCGTTTTGGAAATGGATTCTGCCCTTTAAGAAGATAAAGCAACCCGATCCACTATTCGGAGATGTCTCCCAGCAGGATAGCTTGAGCAAGGAATTTAGTAAGGTAGGGATTAAACCAAATAAAATTTCGACACAACATTCGATTAAAGATGATGGTGCCAGCGAAAAAGATTCCGACCAAGAAATCCCTCAAGAGGAAAAGGAACCAAATAAACAGTTAGAGGAGATTATTGAAAAAAATTTAGAAGAGGTTTCACTAGATGATGGATTTAAAGTAGTCAGGGCCGAAAAAACCGAAAAAGCCACGAATCTCTTCCCTGAGCGTAAAGGAGATTATCATTTTCCTACTTTGGAATTGTTAATGGAAGCTCCAGAAGTAAGTGCAGGAGGGGATGAAGATCATATGATCAAGGCCAAGAGGTTAAAAGAAACGCTATCTGAATTTAAGATAGATGTCGAACTTGGTGAGGTGCACACCGGTCCGGTGATTACTCGTTACGATATACACCCGGCTGCAGGGGTAAGAGTGGAGAAAATTGCTAACCTAGATAAAAATTTAGCGATGGCACTACGTGCAGAAAGCGTTCGTATATTAGCTCCAGTTCCTGGCAAGGGATGCGTTGGCGTAGAGGTTCCCAACGAACTAGCCGCACCAGTCTGTTTGAAAGAGATTCTTCAGTCCAAAGCCTGGGCGGATGCCAACGCAGAAATTCCTATCGTATTAGGTAAGGAAGCGAGTGGCAGGCCTTTAGTGGCCGATCTTACTAAGATGCCCCACCTCTTGGTTGCAGGATCTACCGGCTCTGGTAAGACAGTCTGCATTAATGCAATCATTGCTTCTTTGTGCTACCATTCTAGCCCAGAGGATGTGAGGTTTATCATGGTTGATCCCAAAATTGTTGAAATGAAAGTTTACAACGATTTACCTCACATGTTAATTCCCGTAGTCACGGAACCCAAAAAGGTGCCTGGTGCATTGAAATGGCTGTTGGTCGAGATGGAGAGAAGATACCAAATTTTCTCGAAGGTTGGAGTGCGAAATATTGCCGGTTTTAATGCAAAAATCCTCAAGGATAAGGAAGAAAAAGAAAAAGCCCAGTTACTGGATGCGGAAATGACTGCAGAGGAGCGTGCAGCACTTTCGTCTGTGCAAGTACCCCGGGACGATGATGCATTGGAAATTCCAGAAAATAAATTGCCTTACATAGTTTGTATCATAGATGAGCTTGCCGATTTAATGATGGTGGCACAAGCCGATGTCGAAACTGGGATCGCTCGGCTTGCCCAGTTGGCCCGAGCAGCTGGCATTCATCTTATTATCGCTACCCAAAGACCATCCGTTAATGTAATAACAGGAGTGATTAAGGCCAATCTTCCAAGTCGAATATCTTTTCGAGTGGCCTCTTATCGGGACAGCCAAACTATTTTAGATGGGAAAGGGGCCGAGTCATTAATTGGAAAGGGTGATATGTTGTTCATTCCCCCAGGTAGTGCGACATTCATGCGGGCTCAAGGTGCTTTTGTGAGTGATGATGAAATTAACGGAATTGTTGATTATCTCAAAAGAAATGGTCCGCCTCAAATTATTGAAGAAGTTCGTGAACAAATTGAATCAGCTGGCGAGGAGGATATACTGGGCCCGGGCGGGGATTCGGAGGATGAAGACCCAATGCTTAAAAAAGCGATTGAAATTATTCGCACAACCAAAAGAGCATCCACATCCAATCTTCAAAGGAAACTGAGCATAGGATACAATCGTGCCGCAAGAATTATGGATGAGCTTGAAGAGAGGGGAGTGGTTGGTCCGGATTTACCTGGTCAGGGCAGAGAAATTCTCCTTGATTTGTAAAGGAATGCATTCTCAACTTGATCATCTTTCAATTTAGTGAAAATGTGATTTGTAACATTATCCATCATGGCCATTGGACAAAAACTCGAAGATGCTAGAAATCGTAAAGGGATATCAATACGTGAAGCTTCTGAATCTACAAAAATACGCGGAGATTTTCTGACCTCATTCGAGGCAGGAAACTTCGATATTAATCTGCCCGAAGTATATCTTCGTGGATTTATTAGAGTTTATGCTAGGTTTCTTGGGATTGACCCTGAATCCGCGGTTGCTGATTTGAATACAGAAATTGGCTCGGGAAAAAATAAAAATGTCAAAAAATCGATCGGAAAAATTGGTGGAACAGAGTCACAGGAGAATCATCGAGATATTCCAGCCATTGATAAAACAAGAACCTCTAATCCTCATCTTGCCCGCTCTGACTCTTCCCGTAAAACCTTTGTATTTATCGGAGCAAGCAGTGCCACAATCGTGCTGCTTGCTATCATTCTTGTCCTTGTTTTCTCCTCGAATAATGAAAACACTCAACAATCCGGTCTGAACAACGAGCCTGTTGCAACCACGATTCGAGAAACAAAAACGCATTCAGGAAGCGATGTGCAAACAAAATTAATTCCTAACAGCACCACCGATCAAAATCTCATCAAAGATTCTGTACTCAAACTTGCCGCGATTGGACCGATTGAGAGATTGATTGTCAGCGATGAAGGAAAATCACCCAAGCTTTTTCATGAATTTAAAAATGTTGAGCTTGGATGGGAAAAATCCATACCGTTTAGTAGAGGTTTCCGATGCTACAGTTCCTCCCTTCAACACATCAGATTTGCAGTTGATGATGGGATAGAAAAACAAGTTAAAGGCGAAGGTGCTGGAAACTTTAGTTGGTCGGTGGAATAATTCTTCAATTTAAACTGCAACCGCAGAATGCTTGATGAACCAGTACCAATTTTTCCCTTTGAGCAGAGCGGAAAATTGTACTGGTATTTTCTGACCATTTTGGTGAAGCAGTTTAATATTTAAATCCAAAATATTTTTGTCCTTGCGAATCTTGGACACTGCATCGTTTGCAATTGGATAGTCCTCCGGAGCAACGAAATTTAAAAATGGATTGTCTCTGAGTTCCGCCAGACTGTATCCAAGAAATTCAGAAACATGTTGGGTGTTTCCGTGAAACCTAAGTTCACCATCCATCATTTCAATTATACCAGAGTATTCAGCGAGTTGTGTTAACCGATCAAGTGAGAAATGTCTTTGGGGTGTATAAACAGAGCCTCCTTGGGCAAATTGACTGTTTTGGAAGTGCTTAGGAGTAAGATTAGCTCTTTTCTTAAATGCCCGATGAAAGTAATGAACACTCTCAAAACCACAAGCTTCTGATACTTTTTTCACGCTGACTTTTGAACTCGAAAGCATTTTTTTTGCTTGGTCAATGCGAGTTTGAATGAGGTCTTCTGTGGGGCTGATTTTGAAAGTTGATTTGTAAAGGGAAGCAAACCTACTGGTACTAAGATTCATTTTAACTGCCATGTCATCTATTTTCCAAGGTTTGGCAAAGTTTTCATGGATTTCAGATCGTAAATCTCTGAGTTTTTGGGGATGATCTGGGAGAGATTCGGTAAAATCGTGATTACTAAGACGAAATGTTTTGCTTAGTAACTCCAGTATGAGTCCAAGGGTAATACTCTTCCAATTCAGGGCTTTTTCGGATGATTCTAAATTTATTTTGTTAAAGATGCTGTCAGTATAATGGACCTGCAAGGGTTGAAGGAGAATGTTCGGTTCAATATTGGAAAGGGAAACAACTTTCGATGCATCCGCACCACTAAATGTTAAAAGACTGTAAGAAAGGGAATAATTTCCTAGGGGCCTGATATCTAATTGTATGTTAGGGAAACGTAAGATGACAGATCCAGTAGGTGCATCTAGCAATAAGTTACTTACTTCTACGGATGCCTGATTGTGAAAAATCACAAAGACAAAATGTTTATCATCCGAATCGAATGATGTTGGTTTGGTATTTTCCGTTAAAAGATCAATCGTATTTAATTTTGGATTCATAGGGCAATAAGATTAGATCTCTATATTAATTTAATCACCAAGCAATAACAAATGATATTTAAAAGAATGTTAATCATTTTTTCCCATGGAATGAACTTTCTCAACCAAAAAACAGCACCACAAGTAACTCCAAGTGGGAATGCAAATGAGAGGAGGTATGATCTTGTGAAGTTGTTTTGTTAGAACAAAAAAATTATTGATCTGCGTCAGGATCTACGCATTTCGGTCCTTTAAGTGCCTCTTTTTGACCAACAAGTTGAGGGTAGTCTTCCGCTTTCTCGTTAAGTTCAATCCATTCTTGGAGTTCTTCAGGAACATCCATGTCTGGGTAAATGGCTTCGACTGGACATTCATCCATGCAAGCATTGCAATCGATGCAGGTTTCGGGATTGATGTATAGACGATCTGGAAGCTCATGAAACGCATCAACGGGACAAACAGAAACGCAGCTGGTGAATTTACAATCTACACATTTTTCGGTAACGACATAGCTCATTTTTAATCAGATTATTAATATTAAAAAAACCTTACAGGTGAATTTTGATCTTCAGCCATACGTCGATGCTCCTCATCTGAGCAAGCAGAATCGATAGGAACAGAAGGCTTTTGATCATTTGATGCGACTAACTTGTTTGAAACAAGGTAGTTTTCAACCTCTTCACCGCTGACATCTGCAAGCATTACTCCGTCTATTTCAACACATGGTTGATTAGTCTGTCCAGTTTTCTCCACCATTTCGGTAAAGAGGTCTTGGTTATTGATAATATCCAAATCCTCAAATTCTAAAGTATACTTGTCCATAATTGCACGAACGCCCATGCTCCAACCGCAATGTGGCTTTAGGTAAGCTTTAATCTTCATTCTTTTCTCTTAACATTTCATGTCACGATTCGCAAATCAGATATTCCCTAAAAAAATAATCAAGATGTTTTGGTTTATTTTGAGGAAAATGCATTTAATTTCCCTTGATGCACCTTTGGTGGTAGTAGCTTGGAAGAATATAATTTCCTACGATTTCCGACAAGTAATTCATGTTCCTGAATCCCTAATTTTGGGCGCAAGCACTTGGTTGGCTTACTCGGCAGACCGACATTTTGAAAAATGTGAAATTTATCAAATTAAGACGAGTAGGCATTCAATCGGACGGTCTCATCCTTATCGCTTTTACTGTATTTGGGCTGCCATTTTCGTAATTACCATAGTTTTTTCCTTTATCGTTCTGCATGCTAATACCCTAAAGGTCGGAGGAATTCTTTTTGTCTTGGTGATTATCAACTTTCTAATCTGCCAACTACAAAAGTTCTCGCAAGTTGGTTCCTTTGTAAAAAATATAAGAACTGCGGCAATTTTGGTGTTTAGTTGTTTCTTTTGGGAATTAGAAAATTTAAAATTTGAGGAAGGCTTAGTAAGCGGAATTTTATTATTTTTCGTGTTTCTTCATAACTGCCAAATATTGAGAGGACTTGAACTCAAGTACTCCTCTACCCACCGGCGTTGCTCTCGTTATTCTGGAAAGGACAAGGCCAATCGATTACTTATCCTTGGCCAGGTTCTTATAATTTTAATTTTGGCAATATGGTCTTTTTTAAACACTAACAAAATTTACCCTCTTGTTCCTTTATTTATTCTTTGCTCTGTGTTTATTCTAAGAAAAGCGATTAGCCAGGAGAGTCGTTTTCGGGTAATGTTGGATTTTTTCTATTGGGCCATCCCCTCACTGATTCTCATTGTTGTTTATTAATGAACTTCGATAAAGTGGCACCATTTTACTCGTTTTTAGAAAAGATTGCCTTTGGAAATAAATTACAGGTAGCTAGAATTGCTTTTTTGGAAAGGCTAACTCGATCCCAAAATATTCTGCTTATTGGCGAGGGACGCGGACGAGTGTTGGCTGAAATTTTACGAAATAATTCCCAAGCGACTATTACGGTCGTTGAATCCTCAAGTTCAATGGTTTATATGATAAAAAAAACAGTTCAGCCTGATGAACTTAAGCGCGTTACCTTTGTAAATTCTTCTTTTCAGAAATTTTTCTGCAGGAAAAAGTTTGATGCGGTGTGCACCTGTTTTTTTTGGGATTGCTTCAGTGAAAAGGAACTTCGGTCAGGCCTATCTCAAATGCACAAACTAACACAAAGCAAAGGATTATGGATAAATGTAGATTTTGCTTTCTTGCCTTCAAGCAGTGTATTTTCAAACCTGCCACACAAATTTACACTCCATATACTCTACGGATTTTTTCAAATAAGTTGCGGTTTGACTGTAAACAACTTGACCCCGATTGGACCAATTGCTTCGCAAGTTGGATTTGAGCTTGCTGAGAGTTTAAAATTTAATGCCCCGTCGTTGAGTTCAGAAATTTATCTCAGAACATAGACCATTCCTTCTGCCTTGACCGTAAATGTGCATGGCGCAGAATACTCATTCCTTTTTGCAATACATTGGCTTCTTTATAACTTTACCAACATGACTCTTCCCCCTAAACAAGGTTTGTATGACCCGCAGTTAGAACACGAGAATTGCGGCATTGGATTGATAGTGGATATGAAAGGACGAAAGTCCCATGATATTGTGCAGGGAGCACTAGAAATCTGTGTAAACTTAGACCATCGTGGCGGATGTGGATGCGATCCTATTACCGGAGACGGGGCGGGTATATTTATTCAAACTCCCGATAAATTTTTCCGTAAAGTTATTTCCCTTGAAGTTGGTTGTGATTTGCCCAATGCCGGGGACTATGGAGTTGCTTTTCTTTTTCTCTCCCCTGACGAAGCTAGCCGGGCGAACGAAAAGAAAGTGGTTGAGCAGGTACTTGCTGAGGAAAATCTTTCTATTATAGGGTGGAGAAAAGTACCCGTTAGGAGCGAGATTCTCGGCAAGGCATCTGCTGCTTGTGAGCCAGTAATGGAACAACTATTTGTGAATCGTCCCACTGCGGTTGAATCAGGTTTGCCCTTTGAGAGGAAACTTTATTTAGCCCGTCGAATTATCAGCCATCGTCTAAGGTATTCAGGCAGTTGTCATGATGTAGATTTTCATGCCTGTTGTTTTTCTTCGAGAACTATCATTTACAAGGGAATGCTCACTACGGAACAGTTGCGTGAATACTTTCCGGATTTAAGTGACCCAGATATGGAGTCCGCTCTGGCACTCACACATTCTAGGTTTTCAACCAATACATTTCCCAGCTGGCCCCGTGCTCAACCTTTTCGGTATATCTGCCACAACGGGGAAATAAATACCGTTCGTGGTAATGAAAACTGGCTTTATGCAAGGCAAATGCAACTGGCGAGTGAGGTTTTTGGCGAAGATGTGAAAAAGATTTTTCCCATCATCCGTGAGGATGGTTCTGACTCCCAAAAATTTGATAATTGTTTGGAATTTTTAACTTTATCTGGGCGCAGCCTCGCCCACGCGATGATGATGATGATTCCTGAACCCTGGGAGAAGCATAAGAATATGGATGCTTACAAACATGCATTTTATGAATTCCATGCATGTTTGATGGAACCTTGGGATGGTCCCGCATCAATCGCCTTTTCAGACGGAGTACAAATCGGTGCAGTTTTGGACCGCAATGGACTTCGACCCTCTAGGTATTATGTAACCTCGGATGATCGCGTAATCCTAGCTTCCGAGGTTGGAGTCTTGTCCTCTATACCTTCCCATAAAGTGGTCAAAAAAGGCAGGTTGGAGCCAGGCAGAATGTTTTTAGTGGACATGGATGAAGGCCGGATTATTGAAGATGCCGAGCTCAAGGGAAAAATTGCCCAAAATGAGCCATATGGGGATTGGTTGAAATCCTCCCTAATCGAGCAAAAAGACTTGGCTGATCCATCCGGTACGATCGAAGATGATTTTGAATCTATCTTGTCTAGGCAGAAGGCATTTGGGTACTCTTTTGAGGATTTGCGCTTCTTGATCGGGCCAAGTGCGGATTCGGGCAAGCAACCACTTGGCTCAATGGGTAATGACTCACCCTTGGCAGTTTTATCAGATAAATCTCAGTTGCTTTACAACTATTTTAAGCAACTTTTCGCCCAAGTGACCAACCCACCGATTGATCCCATTCGAGAAGAAATTGTGACTGCCTCGGTGACCTTTTTGGGCTCTGAAGGTAACCTCACCAAACCTGGGCCTGAAAGTGCAAGGATGATCAAGTTTGAAAGTCCTCTTGTTGACGATGTTGCAATTCAGCAACTTCAAGGAAATTTGCCCAATGGCTTTCAGTCCGTATCTCTTTCCACTTTGTTTGCTTCGAGTTCAGATCTTTCCCCTGTTGCCTCCCTTCAGTCTGCCCTCAATGATTTATTCAGCCAAGCTGACGATGCGATTGATCGTGGCACCAACTTATTAATTCTCTCTGATCGGGGTATCTCAGACGACAGGGCGGCTATCCCTAGCTTGCTTGCCTGTTCTGGGTTGCATCATCACTTAATACGTAAGGGAACCCGAACAAAGGTTTCCTTGGTTATTGAATCTGGTGAGCCAAGGGAAGTTCAGCACTTTGCCCTCCTTCTCGGTTATGGTGCTGATATCATTAATCCATATTTGGCCCTGGAAACAGTCAGGCATCTGATTCACACAGGAGATCTTCAGGGTGATCCACTAAAGGCCTGTCACAAATTTTTGAAAGCCAATTTGAACGGGGTGATCAAGACCATGTCCAAAATGGGAATTTCAACCATTGCTTCCTACAGGGGTGCCCAAATTTTTGAGGCGATTGGGCTAAGCCAAGAGTTGATTGACCTTTACTTCACCAAAACGCCTTCCCGAGTTGAAGGCATTGGATTAGAAGCCATCGCAAATGAGACTATTGATCGTCACCGATCTGGATTTGCTTCCCGTACGGATGGTCGGGCATTAAATTTAGATCCTGGGGGTGTTTATCAATGGCGAGCCAATGGTGAGAAGCATCTTTTCAATCCCACTACCATTCATAAATTGCAGAAGGCGACCCGTTTGGGTGATTATGCCGTTTTTCGTGAATATTCCAATGCGGTAAATGATCAATCAAGGGATTTGTTCACTCTTCGCGGTTTGATGGATTTTAGGAAAGACCCAGACCAATCTATCCCGCTTGAAGAAGTCGAACCTGTGACTGAAATTGTTAAGCGTTTTAAGACGGGTGCCATGTCCTATGGATCCATATCTCAGGAAGCACATGAAAGCCTCGCTATTGCCATGAATCGGTTGGGAGGAAAGTCCAATACAGGTGAGGGTGGTGAAGATATCGATCGTTTTAGCCCTGAGGCCAACGGAGATTCACGCAGGTCAGCCATCAAACAGGTAGCGAGCGGAAGATTTGGAGTCACCAGTTTTTACTTGGTCAATTCCGACGAAATCCAAATCAAGATCGTCCAAGGTGCAAAGCCAGGAGAAGGTGGAGAATTACCTGGTCACAAAGTCCTTCCTCCTATTGCCAAGACTCGTGGGACTACTCCAGGAGTGGGGCTTATTTCACCTCCTCCCCACCACGATATCTACTCGATTGAAGACCTTGCCGAGCTTATTCATGACCTTAAGAATTCCAATCATCATGCACGAATTAATGTCAAACTGGTTTCTGAGGTTGGTGTAGGCACGGTTGCTGCTGGTGTGGCAAAAGCTAAGGCAGATGTTATTCTTGTTTCTGGATATGATGGCGGAACAGGTGCATCACCCCGATCATCCATCCAACATGCGGGAGCCCCTTGGGAGTTAGGCTTGGCTGAAACGAATCAAACTCTCCTTCTCAATGATTTACGAAGTCGCGTGACCTTGGAAACAGATGGGCAGTTAAAGACGGGCAGGGATGTAGCAATTGCTTGTTTATTGGGAGCAGAAGAGTTTGGATTTGCCACCGCACCACTGATCACCCTCGGTTGTCTTATGATGCGGGTATGCCATAAAAATACCTGTCCTGTGGGGATTGCAACCCAAGACCCCCGACTGCGGGCTAAGTTTGCTGGTGGTGCGGATGCAGTTGTTCACTTTATGAATTTCGTAGCCGAGGAAATGCGTGAAACCATGGCATCTCTCGGATTTCGTACAGTCAATGAAATGGTGGGCCGGGTAGACAAATTGGAACTGCGCAAAGCGATCGATCACTGGAAAGCAAAAGGCTTGGATTACTCGGGTATTTTATTTCGGCCGGATGTTGGTCCAGAGGTTGGTACTTATTGCCAGATGCAGCAGGATCATTTACTCGAACAGAGTCTTGATAACCTAGAAATTTTACAGCAAGCCCAACCTGCAATTGAAAAAGGTCAACCCGTGACAATCGATCTGCCGATCATTAATACGAACAGAGTGGTTGGCACAATCACAGGGGCTGAAATTTCCAGAAAACATGGACCTAATGGGTTACCTGAAGATACTGTTACGATCAATCTTTCAGGCTCTGCCGGCCAAAGTCTTGGTGCCTTTTGCCCTCAAGGTATGACCTTTTGCATAACTGGGGATACAAACGATTACTTAGGCAAGGGACTTTCTGGCGGGAAAATTATAGTTCGTCCTCCAAGTGATTCACCTTTTCTGGCACACGAAAACATCATAGCTGGTAATGTATGTTTCTATGGTGCAACCTCTGGCAAAGCATTTGTCTCTGGAGTGGTTGGCGAACGTTTTTGTGTGAGAAATTCCGGAGTACATGCAGTGGTCGAGGGGTTGGGTGATCATGGCTGTGAATATATGACTGGAGGCCTTGTTCTTTGTCTTGGAAAAACTGGAAGGAATTTCGGAGCCGGCATGTCAGGAGGGGTTGCTTACATCTACGATGAAGATGGAGATTTTGTTAGCAAACGACTTAACGCAGAAATGGTAAAAACTTATCCTCTTCTCGAATGTGAGGATCATGAAATTTCTGAAATTAAACATTTGATTCAAACTCATCTTGACCTCACTGGTTCGGTTCGTGCTCAGCAACTTCTCGATGATTGGAGCATGGCTAGCGAGAAATTTATCAAAGTCATGCCCGAGGATTACGAGCGAGTTTTGTTTGCTCTCAAAAAAGCGGAGAAACGCGGGCTCGAAGGGGATGATGCGATCCAAGCTGCCTTTGAAGAGAATGTTGCGGCAGGCCATTAATTTATAACTGATATTCCTTACTTATCATGGGAAAACCAACTGGATTTTTAGAACACGAAAGACAATCCATTCCTGACCGGAAGCCTCTTGATCGAATCAAGGATTGGAATGAAATTCATGAACCTTTTGACGAAAATAAAATCTGTCAACAGGGCTCACGCTGCATGGATTGCGGAACACCATATTGCCATACAGGAATGACATTGAGCAATATGGCAAGTGGGTGTCCGATCAATAATCTTATCCCGGAATGGAACGACTTAGTTTACAAGGGAAAATGGCGAGATGCACTCGATCGTTTGCACAAAACCAATAATTTCCCGGAGTTTACCGGTCGGGTTTGTCCTGCACCATGTGAGGGATCGTGTGTACTCGGAGTAATAGAACCACCCGTGGCAATTAAAAGTATAGAATGTGCCATCATTGATAAAGGATTTGCTGAAGGTTGGGTAAAGCCTTCCCCTCCATCCACGCGATCAGGAAAAAAGGTTGCAGTTGTTGGCTCGGGCCCTGCAGGACTTGCCGCAGCTGACCAATTAAACAAGGCGGGGCATTTGGTTACTGTCTATGAGCGTGCAGATCGAATTGGAGGACTTTTGCTCTATGGCATTCCCAATATGAAATTGGAGAAAGAAATTGTGCAGAGACGGGTAGATTTAATGGCTGCTGAAGGAATCGAATTTGTTGTTTCCACCGAGATTGGTAAGGATTTGTCTGCCCAGAAATTGGTCGATGATTATGATTCTGTCATTCTTTGTTGTGGAGCCACAAAACCGAGGGATTTGCCCATTGAAGGTAGAGAATTAAAAGGGGTTCATTTTGCGATGGAGTTTCTGACAATCAATACCCAGGGTCTGCTGCAACTAAAAGATGTCTCCGCCTTTGAAACAGCAGCTAAAAACAAGGATGTGGTAGTTATTGGGGGTGGAGATACCGGTACCGATTGTGTGGGCACATCAGTTCGTCATGGTTGCAAAAGCGTAACCCAGTTGGAGATTATGCCTCGTCCTCCCGAGGAGAGATCCTCGGATAATCCATGGCCAGAATGGCCAAAAGTTTACAAGCTTGACTATGGTCAAGAAGAGGCAAAGGAGCTATTTGGACAAGATCCGAGGGAATACTTAACCATGACAAAAAAGTTTCTCGGTGACGAGCAAGGGAAACTTCAAAGTCTCATCATTTGTGATATTGAGTGGAAGCTAGAAAATGGCAGATATTCCCCCATTGAGGTGCCTGGTAGTGAAAGAGAAATTCCTGCACAAGCAGCCTTCTTGGCGATGGGATTTCTGGGTCCCGAAGATACCATTGCAGAGGATTTAGGATTGGATAGAGATTCCCGGTCAAATATTCAGGCAGAATATGGTAAATTTACCACTAATATCGAAGGCGTTTTCACTGCTGGTGACATGAGACGTGGACAGTCTTTGGTTGTATGGGCAATCAATGAGGGACGAGCTGCTGCTCGAGAGTGTGATCGCTACCTAATGGGGGAAACTTCACTTCCATAACACATACTTGTTGTGCAGGTAGTTTGTTTGGATCTTGAGGGTGTTCTGATACCTGAAATTTGGATCGCTTTTGCGGAGAAAACGAAAATAGAAGAACTCAGGCGAACGACCCGGGATGAGCCGGACTACGGCAAGTTGATGGACTATCGTTTAAATATTCTCAATCAAAACGGTTTCACTCTAGCCCAAATTCAAGAAGTGATCGATGATTTAGATCCTCTGCCTGGTGCAATCGATTTTCTGCAAAAAGTAAGAGAGTCGCATGAATTAATTATCCTTTCTGATACCTTTCGTGAATTTGCCCTTCCCTTAATGAAGAAACTCGGACATCCCACACTCTTTTGCCATGAATTGGAGATCGATGGGTCAGACCGGATTAAACGAGTGAAATTGCGTCTACAGGATCATAAGAGAAAATCCGTCCAATATCTTCAGAAATTGAACTTTGAGGTAATTGCCTCAGGAGATAGTTATAACGATATTGGAATGTTACTTGCAGCCGATCGTTGTGCTTTCTTTAACCCTCCCGACTCCCTCGTCTCAGAGTACCCGGATGTGGAGGTAGCAACGAACTATGAAGCATTGTACCGCTTTATTCGAAATACGCATTCTGATACATGATCGAAATAATTGTAGGTACAAATCGCAGGCATAGCTCTTCCGGGATTCTTGCCCGTTGGTTATCCGGTTTATACAGCGATTTGTCGGTTGATGCACGGATTATGAATTTAGCAGATTTGCCTCCTGAGACTTTCTCTCCAGATGCGTATAAAGAAAAGCCCGTTCAAGTGCTCAGCTTTACAGAAAGAGTCCTTAATGCCAAGGGGTTGGTCGTGGTTACCCCTGAGTATAATGGTAGTATGCCTGGGGCACTCAAGTTGTTTATCGACCTGCTGCCTTTTCCTGAAAGCTTTGAAGGTCGTCCCGTTTGTTACATCGGACTTGCTGCTGGTCAGTTCGGTGGTTTACGGCCCGTTGAGCACTTAATGCAGGTTTTTGGCTATCGTAATTCTCACAACTATCCTCAAAGGGTTTTTCTCCCATTCTCTAGTAAAATTATTGATTCAGAATTGGGAATAATCGACAAAGATGCCGGTAATCGTCTTCGCGAACAGGCTAGTGGGTTTATTGATTTTTGTAATAAATTGAAAGCCACGGATTAACCACTCTTTATTCTCCAAGTGATGCCTCGATCGGATTTGTCTGTGGTGGCCACTCATACCTGTGGATGGCCTAATCTTACAAAACTTTCAAACGGGGATTTGCTCTGCGTATATTTTAATGCACCGAGTCATGGGCAGATCAAGGGGGATCTGGTTTGTTCAATCAAAAAAGCAACCCAGAAGAGATGGAAACGGTTATCTGTAGTTTCTCACAGGCCTCCGAACGGAAATCGTATGCATCTAGCAGTCGGGGTGGCAAAGAATGGAGATCTTCTTTGTTTTAGTAGTGGATTTATTCTAAAGAAAAAAAAGTTTGTCGGGTTTGCCGGTCATTGGTTGTCGCGATCTACAGATGGTGGGATATCTTGGATTGAGGAGACGCAACCTTCCATTCCGGAAAAATTGAGATATTCTATCCCTTATGGGCGAATCGTTTGCGTGAAAGATAACATTTTAGCCTATTCCTGTTATCGAAGTCAGGGAAGGGGTAAACCCTCCGAGTCTTGGATTTGTCTTTCCTATGATGATGGCAGAACATGGGACCGTTTCTATAAACTGGGCAAGAACGATTCCAATGAAGTCGCCCTCTGTCCACTCCCGAATGGGAACCTGCTGGCGGCCGTTCGGACACATCTTGATCATCATTTAAAAATGGGCGAATTTTGTTTCCAAACCAAGCGATGGAAAGAAAAAGGGGCAGTTACTTTGCCTATGCAACATCCAGCAGATCTAATATATGTTGGATCGAATTGCATATTAATGACTTATGGGTTGCGCAATCGGGGGTTAACCGGAATAGCGGTGCGTTTCAGTCTAGATAATGGTTCGACTTGGTCCCCTCCGTGTACCCTTCATCAGTGTGGAGATAAAGCGACTGATCTTGGATACCCATCGACCGTATCCATTGATAACAAAGGCAATATGCAGACTGCTTTTTACACGGACTATGAACCTACTTACCATGGCCCTTTCCCCATCTACCGAGTTCTGATTAAGCGATGGAATATTTTTGATTGGATGAGCAGTGCTGACTGGAAAATTGTACAAACAGGTTTGTGAAAATTTAGATTCTCTGAAAGCTAAATTTTCACAAAAAGAAAGGCATCGTCCTCCCAAACGATGCCCTTCAAGCTATGCAAACCTATGTCAAGATATAATAAAAAAAATAATAAAACAAATATAATTTATAAAAAATAATAAATTTTAACCAAAATATTTAGCGTGTCCTTTGTTCTGGGCTTCTTTGTTTTCTTTTCCAAGTCTCGGTATAAATTTTTTTGTATGCTTGGCTCTGGGAAAGTTTTGCAGATTGATTAAGCAACTCTTTGTATTTTTTTATCAAAATTTGATTACTGTTTTGCCGGTAAAGATTTTCTTCCTCATGTGGGTCATTTAATAGATCATAAAATTCCCATTCATTAAAAGGGTAGTAATGAATAATTTTATACGGTCCTTTGCGTAGCCCATGATGCGAAGAAACGCTGTAACCATCTCGATCATTGTTCTTTACAAAGTACAGTTCGTTTTTGCCAAAAGTGTAAAAATTAGAGTAAGGAAATGCTTCGTTCTGAGGAAGGGCATTTGTTGTAATCAACTTCCTTAAAAAATTATACCAATAAATATCTAGGAATAGTTCATCCTGATTTAATTGAGGAGCTTGCCCTCCATTAAAATTAGCTATTATTAGTGGTACTCTGGCACTTGGTTCATACATCCATTCACTCCCAAACCATCCAAATTCACCTGTGAATCTGC
>JAYNJW010000018.1:0-35444 GCA_038110535.1 Opitutia bacterium
TTCTTTTTGGCAAAATCACGGATCGTTTTCACTATTGCCTCGCGAAATGCCGCCTGATGAGTCCCCCCCTGGGTGGTGTGCTGTCCATTGACAAAGGAAAAATAATCCTCCCCGTACTGGTCCAAGTGGGTGAAGGCAACTTCGATGTCTTTGCCCTCAATATAAATGATGGGATAGAGGGGAGTTTCGGAAATGTTTTCCTGAAGTAAGTCCTTTAAACCATCTTTGGAGCGGAACCTCTTACCATTGTAACGAATGGTCAGCCCACGGTTCAAATAGGTGTAATATCTGAGCATCCGCTCGACATATTCATTACGATAGCGATATTTTTTAAACATGGAATCGTCCGGTACATACGATATTACCGTACCATTCTCTTCCTTGGTGGACTTGTTCTTTTTATCGATGGATTGCACATCCCCACAGGCAAATTCAATCCTGCGGGTCTCTCCTTCCCTGAATGCCTGAATTTCAAACTTGGTAGAAAGTGCGTTTACCGCCTTGATACCCACACCGTTTAATCCGACCGATTTCTTGAATGCTTCAGAATCGTACTTAGCCCCGGTATTGATCTTGCTGGAACAATCGAGAAGTTTTTCAAGAGGTATGCCCCGGCCATAATCTCGAACCGAGACTATTTGACCATCACACTCTACCTCGATCTGCTTGCCAAAACCCATGACAAATTCATCGATACAATTATCAAGAACCTCTTTGAGCAGCACATAGATCCCATCGTCTTCAGAAGACCCATCTCCGAGCTTACCAATGTACATGCCCGGACGCAGTCGAATGTGCTCCTTCCAGTCGAGCGATTTGACGCTGTCCGCAGTATAATTGTGGTCAGCCATTATTCCCTAAATCCATTTCCACTTTATAATTTATTAGAATCATCCATCCCGTTGTCCACTTGAAAATAGCAATTCTCTTTAAAATCTTGCCATTGATGGGAAAAAATTGATGGGGTATGGTCAAAATTCCTTTATGAAAAAAGTAATTAGGGACTATTCTTTGGCTATTTCACAACTTCAGGATCCTAGGTTGTGGAAGCCTGTGCTTTGGGCAACCTTGCTCAGCCTGGGTACTATTTTTGTCATTATCGTAGTCGGGGGAGCCTTTCTTTTTAAAAGTGTCAACTCTTTCGCTGAGCAGCTAAGCGGATGGATAAGCTGGGCAGATGGATGGATATCTGGAATGGCGGTAGTTCTGGGCACTTTTTTCATTGGTGCACTCGGGTATTTCTTTTTATCCAGTGTCTATGCCGCTTTTCTGGGACTCTTTCTGGACGATGCTCTGGATGCAGTCCGAGAAAAACACTACCCCGAGGTAGAATGGATGAAACCGCCTGGTTTGGTTGGTTCTTCCATTGCCTCGATTCGTTTTATTCTCTGGAGTTTGGTGGTTTATATCATCGCATCCCCGATTTTATTAATTGGATATTTTCTTCCTCCTATTGGACTGATTGTACAATTCCTTCTTGGTGGATATCTACTAGGTAGGGAATTCGGTCAATTGATTGAAGTGCGACTGCCCCGGGATCAAAGAATCAAAAAACCTGGTAGCACCTCACACGGTACACTTGCCATCTTTCTGTGGACTTGTCCTCTGATTAATCTGCTTTCTCCCCTTGTACTAGCGGTTTCTCTGGTGCATTACCGCTTGGGAAATAAGGAAAAGAAATTGGATTTTGCGCAGATCAACTAAAAGCGAAACGATTTACTTAAACTCTCCTTTAAATCGGGGACCAAGCAGGGATCCATTGGTATCCCATTCCTCAATCAGACCAATTGCCAGACCATCCACAAATTTTGTGCGGGTCTTTTTCTGCCCGTTTGGATGAAAAGTAATCCCTACCCCGGTGTATAATTCACCTCCATTAGTTTTGTACCACATTCCGTCCTGGCGGAGTTCCAGTTCCTCATCTTTGTCCACAAACGGTTCCTGGTCCAGATCCTCAAGTTCTTCCTGAGGAAATTGCAGGGCATCAAACGAACATTGGGTGGGCAACCACATCACCACAAGTGCCATCAGCAACATCGCTCCAAACCACCAGAAATAGGGAGAACTGCTCAACCTTTCCCAGATGGTTGGATCCGGTGCATCAGGAGGAGTGGGAAATATATCTTCTTCCTTCATTGTCGGGGTAAGCTAAGCGAAAATTTACCTAATTTAGCAAGGCATAAAGAAAGACATTCATTCCCAGACGGGCGTAAAACGAGTGTGCATAATTGCTAATTTCTTCCCCGGAATAATATTTAAAGATTCGCCACCTTCCCGTTGGTTCCTTTACCCACAAAGGACGCTGTCCGGGCATCAGATAGATTTCATCCTTCAATCCATCCTCTCGGGTAACTTCATGGATTTGCCCGGAAAAGGATGCCTGCTGCAAGGTCTCATCAAAATCCTCAGCCGACTCACGAATCCGGAAGGAAATGGGAGGTATCCAGGCCCCAAACTCATCCCTGCCCCACCCCATCGCACAAATGGGAGAAGCGACACAGGCCAAGCGTTCTTTTATTCTGATCCCCACAAGCGAATAGGTTCCCTGGGGCCACTTTTCCTGTTCCACAAAAGTAAGCACGGTATCAGGCAGACGCTTCTGGTCTTCTTCCAGACGCAAGTACTCATTATCGGGCAAGCCCTTGTAAAAAGTTCTGAAAATTTCATGGTTTCTGGGCAAAGGTGTGAATGTTTTTTGAGGAAAAATTTTCCCAAACCAATCCCTGACCTCATCCCGTTCTTCCCAGGCGGCATAACTATGACCGAGGTCAGTGCCCAAAAAAGATGCCTTGATACCGGCATCCAAATAAACAAAACCTCCGAGTTCTAGGTATCTGCGGAGTGCCTCATTCTCCTCAGGAGAAAAATCAAAATTGGGCAATTCATCGCAGTTTATGTAGAGGATGGGATTTTCAAACAACCTCTCATCAGCGAGGGATTCAATAAACAGAGGATCGGGATCAAACCTCGCATGTGATCGTTCGTTCATTAAATTGAGCAGACTGGGCAAGGCATCGGGGTAACGGATAAGAAATGCACCATCCCTTCGCAATTGCATGATGCGTACGGCACCGGATTGGAGATCGGGAACTGAAGCGAACGAGGTACCCGTCCCCATACCTGAAAGAAACAAAACAAGGGATAGCATCCAAATGTACTTCATGGATTTAGCCCCATTTTTTTGAGTTCAGTTCTAGCCAATGAGCTGATTCGTTCGGCCGGATATTTTTGTATGTACTTGATCAAAGCGGGCACGCCTTCCTTAGAATCGCCAAGCAGTCCGTCCATCGCGGCCCTTTGTATAGCATAGTCATCATCCTTGAGGGAACGGGCATGCAAGTTAACCCATCCTTTAAAACGGAGATGGGCCAGTGCCCGAAGAGATGTCGATCGAACGAGCGAGTCATCATCAATCAAGAGCTCAAAGTGAGAGTCATGGACCGCTTCATTCTCTGCAACCACAAGAAGCTCCGCTGCTAATGCCCGAACTTCAGGATATTGATGGGCAACCAGAAGTTTCAATTCGTTCGCTCCGATTTTCTCAACCCTGCCCCGGACCATGGAGAGTATAGACGACCGGACCTGCAAGTCTCTGTCCGAAAGGGCAGGAATCCATTTATCCGGTGACTTCCAGCCTTCCGAAATACTTAGGTGACGCTCCCATGCCTTGGCACGCATACTGGCACTGGCATGCCCGAGCAAGGATTGGTAAATACGGGCACTGTCCTGCCCCAGTGCGGAGAGCGAATAGAATAAGGTCTCTGCTTTGCCATACAGTCCACGGGCTTGGGTTAAATATTGAATAATTCGATCAACCATCTCAGCCGATACCCGCTCGCCCAACCTAGCAAGGTCAACTGCAGCCAAGGTGGCAATATCATCCACCTGATCATGGGTCAATTGGCGGAGAATTTTCCGGTACTCAGGAAAGGATCGTCCCAGGCTCAGAACCGTCTTGGCAAGTTTCGCCCTAACCCCCAAGTCGGGATGCATTGTCAATCTTTCCATTTTGGCATAAATACCAGGCTGGGAGGCATACATTCTCACCTGATCCAAAGCCACTAAAATCACGGCTATATCAGGATCCTCCAACAATTTGCCAAAAGTTATCGGATGAATCTGGAAACGCAGGGGGTAATGATTTCTCAAAACATTTTGCCTGACAATCGAATCGGTATCGAGCAGTGCTTTTTCGGCAAGTAATTTCAAGTCTTCCCGCAGCCTGCCTGGAACAGATTGAAAAACAGTTCGACCACCTATTTGTGTTCTTTGCATGCCCGACCTTACCAATCCTGGAATTAAGCGGGGAATAAGGGCAGATGTTTCCCGCCTTACCTCGACATCAGGGTCACCAATCATGGAGAATATTTTCTCTGCCAATGGTTGTTCATAAATGGGAGATCCATTATTGAAATGTTCCACCAAGGAAACAAGGGCTGCACGCCTGACCAACTCGCTGGAATCGTTCAAGGCACCGATCAAGAGAAGACCAGCTTGGGGTCCGGCATATTTCCCAAGCAATTTGGCCGCTCCTACCCGTTCCTGTTCTTTTTCAGATCGTAACTTTCGTGCAGCTTCCTCAAGCGTATTATCTACCGTTGCCCGTTGGGGAGGCAGGGGAAGTGGGGCCGTTTTATTAGCCTCTACTTGAATTGGGTCTCCCAAAGAAGTGACATTTTTCTCCCCATTTAGGTGCAGGGAAAAAACTCCCAAGGAAAAGATTATGGTCAGAAAATATGTTTGCTTCATCGAAGCCCCCCTTTTCTGCGCCAGATCCATTCCATTCCTGCAGCAAAGAACAGAGCTAAAAAGAGAGGCCAGGCATCCGCCAGATTATTCTTTTTTCTAACCATAGGCAATGTTTCGGCAAGTTCAGGTGTCCAACTATCTCCCATGTTCTGGATCTCAAGAAATTCTCCACCAGTCAAATTGGCAAGCATCCGCAATTCCCTACCTTCGTAGCGGGTATCTTTTGCTTCAAAGCCAGATTGTTTGACCTTGAGATAAGATAGATGATTCAATTTTTCTCCATCCGGGTATGAAAGTTGATAAAGCACTCGATAAGAACCCGGATCCGGCGGAATAAATTTCCCCGCATATCTTCCCAGAAAACCGCCCTTTGGATAAAGTTGTAATAATTTGGAAAATCCGTGGGGGCCAGTAACATTTGCCTCTACCCGAGCATCCATCGAGGGTTCGAAATCCTGACCAAGGACATCGATTAGCAAACCGTTTTCTTTCCCCGTTATGCCAGCAAACTCTTCGTCACTCACTTTGACCCTCTCCACCGTGCCTGAGCCCAACCACTCAATAACCCCGGACCAGAAAAGAGAAAATTCGCGGGAATGTTCTTCATCGACCAAGGATCTCTTCCAATCATGGGGCGATCCCCAATAAGCTGACTTTCCCGCTCCATAAGATTGCAAAGTCAGCAAGGATCGTCCAGTTCCCCCACCACCTTTGAGGCTGACCACCTCCCGTGCCGCCGGTTTGCTACGGGTGATCAATTCTGCCGGCATGCCCGCAGGCACAAAGGGTTTCCATTGATCAACCCTTTTTCGCTCGGTAAACAAGGGATCGGGCAGGACGAAAAGCGAGAGGTTTTGTTTGGCCAGCACAGACTGAGTCTCCATCACTGGCATCAATCCACCAAGCAATTCCTGTGCTGGTTGCACATTGCCAAAGAGCAATACTCCCCCCCCCCGCTTTTGGACAAAATCCTTGAGCGAACTAACAAGGGTAGCATTTAACTCGTTCAAGCTTTCTCCATCAAGAAGCACCACATCATACTTCATCCAAAAATCAGGATCCTCAGGATATCCCAGAGGGGAGAGATTTTCTCCACGGGCATGATAGGTCTGCTCTCCCAAACGAATCAAGGAACTTAGTTGAAAACGATCCCCAGACAGGGCCCGTTTTAGAAAGGGGTAGAATGGTCGAACCTGCGAAGAGAGGTAAAGGACCGAAAAAAATACAGGTGGATTGATCTGCACAACTTGGGCATCTGTATCGTCTGCAGGATCGCAATCCCCCTCCAAGGGATCGACTAAGACCCGATAGGTAAGAACCCCAGCAACTTCAGGTATGACTGGGGAAAAGCGAATCCTCCGCGATTCCCCCTCACCCAAATTGAGAGATCGTTTTTCCAGTTCCAGGTCATTGGCAAATAAACGAACGGTGACCGATCGTTTACCGAGAAATTCATTACTAATTTCCGCAGAAATGGTTAACTCTTCCTTGGCCAAAACCTTGGCAGGAAAATCCGTAAACATGACCGAGAGATTCCCCATCTCTCTTGCTTGACCAACCCCAATCACATTAATCGGTATACCACGCTCCCGAAACAATTCGCCCGCCTCCAAGGGAGATTTGCCGGAATTATTTTTGCCATCAGAGAATAAAACGACAGCACCGGGACTTTGGTTTCCCGAGTAATCAAGAATGGAAGAAAGAGCATTACCGAGAGAGGTGTTTTTCCCCTGAGCAGGGACATCCCAACTCGATGCACGCATCGCAGATACTTCATCACCGGCAAACCCCAAGCGATCGACCATACCATACCTTGTCCTCGCCTGATTAATCCAGGAATCGGTTCGTTCGAGATCGAAAAAGGGCCGGATTTGATTGATCCTGCTTTCTGTCCCATCCCTATCGGACTGATCCATACTGCCCGATAAATCGACCAAGGAAACCACCCGTACTGCATCTGGATTTATTTCGAATCGCTCCATAAATGGGCGGGCGATCAGTAACAGAAAAAATAATCCCGACAACCCACGAAGAAAAATCAACTTCCAGGCCTCTTTGGGGCTGGTGATTGGGAATAATTTGCGGGCATGCCAAAACAAACAGGAAAAATAAACAATAGCTCCAGTCCAAAGCCAAGAAGTCGGATACGGCCAATGAATCCCGATCGATTCCATACTCATTCCCCTTCTGCGATCCGTCGAAAATATTCCTGCACCTGCTTACGGTAACCAGCAGGAGCACGGGTCGCTTGATGATTGCGGCGTAAGTTTTGTTCGGCTGCTTGCTGCCAAAAAAATTGCTCAACTAAACGAGATGCCTCTTCCACAGCCCCAGCGGAGAGGGAACGTCCATTCATTATTTCTTCGGCAATTGCAGATTCTTCAAACATCCGGGTAAGGTTTAACAGGCGTTCATCCGAATCGGAATCCGGCAAGTTACCGACAGCTTGAGCTGCTTCCTCGTTGGACTTTCTAAACTCCTCTTCGCCCATTCCCCTGCCCTCTTGGCGCATCTTCTGCAAATGCTCCGCCAATTCTCCCAACTCGGCACTATCTCCATAACGCAGCCTGTCCTCCAAATCCTGCAGACCGCCCTGTAAATCATCCAGTCCCTGTTGCACTTTTCCTTGTTCTTTGCTCGCCTGAGGAAAAGCTTCATAGAGCAAAGAATTGGACGCTCGCTTGCCGGCTTTTTCCAGACCGCCAGCCTTGGCATCCCGAGCCGCATTGAGAAGTTCTTCCGTGGCACGTTCCTGAAATTTCCCAAGTGTTCGGGCGGTTCGATCAATTTGATCGAGCAATTGCTCGACTCCCTGGTTGAGACTTTCCTGGTCCTGACGTAATCGTTCGCCCTGCCCGCCCCCTGCATCATTCGTTTGAGCACGAAGATTCCCTTGCCCCTCCCCCAATTGTTCTGCCCGGCTGGTCAATTGATCAACCAGATCCGCAGCAAGCTGGGACATTTCCTGCTCCACTTGGGAAATTGCCCGGCCTAGGGCCTCAGATGCCAATTCTCCATGAGGTTGGGCTTGGCGGGGCTGATCCCTGCGCAAATCCCCGGCCCCTTGTTTCATTTCGCCACCTGCCTGATCGAGGTTGGACACATCCCCAAGTTTTCCGCTGCGGTCATACCTTTGTTTACGCAATCCATCCAAATCTCTCTTGATCGCCTCTTGTGAACTAGCCAGATCGAGGTTCGATTGACCAGACTGACCACGACCAGCCGCCTGTCCGATTTGCTCATTTAAAGAATCCTGACGTTCTTCCAAATCTTTCAATTCCTCGAGTTCTTTGGCTAAGTCCTCAAGTTGCTGAGCAGGGTCCTTGGACGGGTCCTCCTTTTCTTCTTTCTGCTCTCCCTGTTCGCCTGAACTTTCACTCGGTTGCCCTTGTCCTTTCCCCTTGGCCTTTTGCTTCTCCAACTGTTGCATCAGGGCATAGAGTTGCACCAATTTGCGCAGGGTTTGCTCGGAGGATTCGACTGACTCTTCGAGCTCCTGGTTCCCCGTAAAAATTTCAGTTTGTTCGATATGATAAGTTGCCTCATTGAGCAATTCACCAAGATCCAATCCATCGACAATAGGAAACATTCCCTCAAATTCATCATAGGTCTTGGTCATTTCGTTTTTGAGGCTTAGTGCCTCTGCACAAAGGGCGAGCGACTGGTCCTCCCTAGGCAATCCTTCCTTCATCATTGCGTCATAGGTATCGCGAATGATTTGTTTGGTACGATTTATAAATTGACGGATAGGAATTTCCTTGGTGTCTCCTTCCATGCCTCCCCCTGCCTGTTCGTCCATATCGGTCATATTTCCTTCTGGGGGAAGTATCTCGATAAAATAAATCTCCGACCGGGCAAGTTGACTTTCCGGTTCCCGGTTGTCCGCCACAAATGCCATGTAGGTGATCACATCTCCCACTGCTAATGGGTATTCGCTCAAATCCAATATTCCGGTCACTGCTTTTTCCTTCTCAACCGGATTGATAAATAATTCCTGTTCGTTCTTCACTCCATCATGGGAAATATGCAGGCGGAGGTCAGACACGCCATGATCATCCGCGGCAAATACTTCGATGAGCAGGGGATCCGCATCAAAGGGTAACTCTAGGTCTTTGGCAGGTTCTGTAATCTCGACAATGGGTGGCTCATCAGGAATAGGCGAAAAACTGATGGAATCATGCAGAACGGCAGGACGGCTTGGTTGGGCGAGGTCGGATAACGCCAACCGGGCAGACCATTCTTTGTCCATCTTTCCAGACCATGAAAAGGTTACCTGGCCCGCTTTTTCCAGAGTGACATTTTTGTCTTTGCCAAGCAAGCGGGCTGATATCTTTTCAGGAACTCCCTTGACCCGTACATCAAGCTGGATCGAACTATTTTCTGGAGCCTCTATATAACCAAAGCCATCATGAATTACTGGATCCATTTGCAGGTAAGCAGGCGGGGTAATTTCCCATCGGGCAAATTCGAGTGAGGGTGGGTCATAAGGAACAATTTCATGCCAATCGCTTTGCAGCGAGGGTGTAACAACACGATAACGAACCGTTTCCTGTAAAGAAGGAAGGATAAATTCTAAACGCCCGGGAATGGCGGTGGGCAACATACTCAGTCGGACCGTACGATTATGTTCAAACCATTCAATCCATGCTTCTTTTTTGCCACGATGAGCCCGTACTATATCAGCCCGAATTGAAATATCAGTACCCCTGCGGTATTCCGCATCAGGACCGTTCAACAATCCCTCAGTCGAACCGCTCAAGGAGGTCCATACCTCCAGTCCAGGTTCTCCACTTATTACCGCTCGTACCTTGGTCATTGGGCTACGCTCGAAATTCCATAATGACAAAGCGATCCCTGCCAGAAATCCAAAAATTAAAAAGTTCAGGAAGGATGAAGATGGGCGCAGTCCTTTCCCCCAGTCCATCAAATGTGCCTTTTTATCCAATTGCCTCAAAACCCGCCTTTCCATTAATGGTGGGTCCTCATGCTTGGCCTCGATCTCGATCGCAGTATTCAAAAGATCGCGCAGTTGCGGATGAGCAGACTCCACCTGACGGGCCAATTCTTGGGGGCTTGGACGCTTGACCCATACGCGCAGGAACAAAACCAAAAAGGAGATCAGAGAAGTTGCCAATGCTCCGAGGACCCAGATTGAAACATCCCTTTCCTGGATTGGAGAAAAGGCATCATAAAGATCGAGAAGGACTAATAAACCGGACCAAGCAAGAAAACCTACAAGCAGGGCACCCAGAGACCGGGCAATGATCAGGCTTCTGGACTCACGCTTTAATCTACGGACAAAATTAGCCACTTACCACCTCCTCTTTATTAGTGGAAACAAAGGATGGTGCAGAAACGATCATTTCCACAACCAAGAGGAGAGACACAAACATGGCAAACCAGGGCCATAAGGATTTAGCCTCATCCGGGCGTGGGTATGGCAGGATTGAATCTGCATCACCGGCAAGAGGCCGACCCCCCGCCAATGCATCAAGTAATTCGTTCTTGCTCATCACCTCAGGCATAGATTCGACCAATGGATGCACGACTTCAATCCTTTGATCTCCGACTTGTAGTAATCCTATTTCTTTAGTTTCTACCAAGGTCTGTGAGATTTCTTGATGTTCCCCCGCTTGCAAACGCAGGGTCCCCCCATTCCCCTGGTCTTTTGCATGCAAAGAACCAAGCTCGACCAGTAAGGGAAGAAAGGAGTTACGCATAGGCAAATCCGTCCATTCTGGAATCATGCGAAAGGTAAAAAAGACCAACTTCCCTCCCCCAGGAAAGGAACGGGTCAGCACAAGAGGGCGCCCGGAACGATCAAAGAGAGGCACATCAACACCCTCTCCTTCATCCACCTTGATAAACTGCCGGATTTGGGAAAGGTATAAATCACGGACCGAATCACCAGAAAACACTTTGCTCAATCGACTATTTTCCGCCAAAACCTCGATCCTGTATGGTTCCATGCGAAAAGCAGTTCGGTTAATCCCGCCGAATGTAAAATCGAGCAAGCCAGACTCTTTTAATGCCTGATTCATACGGACATGCGACTCAAGTGGGGGCGTCATAATGACTTCCCCACCCTTTTCTAAATGATCTAATAATGATGGAGCGAGATCTTCGTCCTCAAACCAACCAGAAATTCCCAATACCATCAATAAATCAATCGGTGTTCCTTCCATGCCAAGCCTCAATTCTTTGGTTCGTTCATCATTTTCCTGCCATCTATTCCAAAGCCCATCCCCAGCACTTTCGATTGCTGCACGAAGGAACTGTTCTTCCAATGTGTCTGTATTGTCCTCTTCAGGCTTTTTCCAAAACCCAAAAATACGAGGCGGGGGAGGAAGGATCCAAAGGGCTTGTTTATCATCCGACAAATAAGAATCATTTCCTTCAATCTGAACAAGGGCATGGGCATAATCCTTAGCGGGTAAAACGAACTGTAATTGCTCGGTACCTTGAGGCGCTAAACGAACCTGGGTTGTCTGCCTTATACTCCCTCCGGCAACTAGGGAAACATTACAATCCGTACGATTATCGTCGAAATTTCTTAACGCCGCCCATACCCGGACTTTTTCCTGCCCAGCCGGTGCAACCTTGGCGTCAACAATCGCACGATTGCCAGTCCTGTCCTGCCAGTAACTATCACCATGGCCAACCGGAAAAAACTCGAGTTCAATTTCATCTTCAGAAAAATTCCCTACGATCTCCTGCCAGGAAGACCTTTGAAAATCACTGATCAGAACAATTTTCCTAGAGTGCAAACCTGAGGAAAACAAGGCAGGTGCCCGGTCTATCATTGCCTGTAGTCCAAAAGGAGAATTTTGTAACTTAACCCGATCAAGCAAAGAAAGTAATTCCTCTCTGGATGTACCAGTTGGCCATTCCAACAAGGAGCCATCCTGGAAGAGTAGAAGCCCGAAACGAACATCCGAATCTTGCTCCAGCCTTGAACGGATCTCGGACAAACCTGCCTGCCAAGCACCCCATCCTCCCATGCTGGGTGTAGAATCTAAAAGAAATAACCTTTCCGAACGATCGAGAGCTTGGGGAGAAGCAGGTTCCTTTTCCTGCCAATAGGGATCAGCCAGCAGCAAAGCGAGAAGAAGAAAAATGATAATGCGTAACCAAAGCATTGCCCAATCGCTGGGCTTTCGCCGCCCACTCCTCGGGATGGTGGAGGAACGAAGAAAGCGAAGACTCGAAAAAGGAAGCTTCTGGGCAATCCTGCGATATGCCAAGTGGGCCAAAATGGGCATTGCGACTTCCAGACCCGTCCACAAGGAAAGGGGCTGTCCAAACTCAATCATTGTTTCGCTGCTCGCATTCCCAAAAATTGCCGTATGCCAAGACCGAGTTCCTGGTTGGTGCGCAGGGTACAAAATTCTGCACCTGCACGGGCTAGAATAGTGCTCAGTTTCTCAATATGTTCAACCACTTGGCCCTGGTAATCAGAACGAATTCGCTCAGGCGAGACCGATACTTCGCCCTCGCCCTCCAGTTCGATAAAGCGGACAGCTTCCGCGTCTGGCAGGACCTCCTCCACTGGATCAAGGATCTGCAGGCACATGCAAGCATATCGGGTTGAACGGGCAAATCCCAAGCGGTCAAGCAATTGATCCTCATTTTCTAAAAAATCTGAGATCACCACCACGGTGGCCTGCCGGGGTAGTTTGCTCTTCAATTTATCCCATGAACGATCTTCCAGATCCCCCCCCTGTGGCTTCATCCCTCCGATACAGGCCAGAATACTTGAAAAACTTTCCTTTCCACTCCGGGGAAACATCCATTCCTGGAAATGATCAGACCCCCCGAATAAGCCGATACGGTCTCCTTGACGATGCCCAAGATAAAGCAGGCAGGAAGCAAGCATTTGAGCATAACGAAACTTGGAACATGGGGAATTTTCACCCTGGTATGCCATGGACGCACTTGCATCCAGAACAATCATTAAATTTGCATTGGTACTCTCCTGATAAGTCCTGCTGACCAATTCTCCGGTTTTGGCAAAAACCTTCCAGTCCACACTTTTTAAGTCTTCACCAGACTCATAAGCACGATACTGGAAAAATTCGTTTCCGTGCCCTTGCCTACGGCTTCGGTGAACCCCAAAATGATTGCCCTCCACCACCACGCGGGCAAGCAGGGAAAGATCTTCAATAGAGGCCAGGTGGGCCGGATCAAGCAGTAGGTTCTTCGCAGTTTGAACCACAGGTAAGGAAAGGATAATGCTGGTTAAAAATATTATTCCGTGACCTGAGCAAGCAATCGCTCGATCAGAGCGTCAGACTGCAAACCCTCAGACTCGGCAAGGAAACTGGGCAGGATACGATGACGCAGGGCAGACCCGGCCAAAGACCGGACATCCTCCCGGGATGCATTGGGCCGACCTTCGAGCAAGGCTCTGGCCTTGGCCGCCAGGACCAAAGCCTGGGACCCACGAGATCCCGCACCCCACTTGATACGTTCAGCGATCCAAGGATCGCAGCCCGGTGTGCCAGGCCGGGAAGCTGCGGCCAAACGCACCGCATAGGAAACCACACTTTCGGGAGCAGGGACCTGACGGGTCAGGGCTTGCAATGTCTCAATTTCTTGACCGGAAAGCACTGGCTGAGGAGTGGGGCGTTCTTCTCCGGTGGTGTCTCCAACCATACGGACTTCATCGGCTTCATCCAGATACTTAATAACTGGATTTAAGAGGAAGCGGTCGAGCTGGGCTTCGGGCAATGGATAAGTGCCCTCCAGTTCAATCGGATTTTGCGTGGCAAGCACGAAAAATGGACGATCGAGCGGACGGGTTTCGCCAGCCACAGTAACCTGTCTTTCTTCCATTGCTTCGAGCAGGGCTGCCTGAGTCTTGGGAGGGGTGCGATTGATTTCGTCCGCCAGTACGACTTGAGAAAAAATAGGACCAGGAACAAAACGAAAAGATAATTTTCCACCGGTAGGATCCTCATCGACAACTTCTGACCCTAACACATCGGCCGGCATCAAATCGGGAGTGAATTGAATGCGTTTAAAACCAAGGCTCAAACAATTTGCCAATGTTTTAACCAGCAGGGTCTTGCCCAGTCCCGGAATACCGGTCAGGAGACAGTGCCCACGGGCCAACAAAGAAATAAGTAATTCCTCGATCACCTCGTCCTGACCGACCACCGATTTACGAATTTCCGCCAGTAAGCGGTCGCGCGTTTCTGATAATTTATCCAAGGCTTCTTCAGCCACTTTGTCTGAGATCATATCTAATTTCTATTGATTTACTTTGATTTGGGCAACCCATCGTTCCACCACCATTCACGATGCCTCACCACACCAAATATGCATGTTTCCGGATTAAATTTTGCTCAATTTTGACCGGTTAGGAGAAGCAATCGGTCCCACTCTTCCACAAATCGGCTCAAATGCGGACGGGTTTGAGAAATCTCAGATTCGAGCAACTCCCGGACAAGTTGCTGTTCTTGTAAATATTGCTCGGTGGACAATAGACCTGAAAAATGAGCAATTCTCGCCCAGAGAAGATGAGTGGTAAAAGCATCAAATTCATTGTACTCCACAATCTCGGCAAGCTTTCCTTCCAACCACATTTGAGCGACTGAATCTCCCGACACCTCCAATTTCCCGGGGATACCACTCAAGGTAGCTGCCTGGTGAAGGGTCGGACGGTCACGAAATTGCCCCATTGCATCTGCCAAGTCCAAATTATAATCGGAATTTCTTGCATCAAAGTAGTCCACTCCCTCCCAAGGCTTGTTGGGACGATCGGAAAACCCAAAACCGGATAATCCATGCACAATGGCACGTTGTACCAGTATGGGAATATCAGCCTGGGCCGAGTTATAGCCTACCAATTGAGGCTTCCTCCGCCCCACTGACTTCAGAAAACTGGAAAGAATGGTTTTTTCATCAGATTTCTGGGGATCAGATGGATCAATGGGTAACGAAATGAGCTTGAGGGATGTTCGACCACCCGGTGCTTGTTCGCGCAGGATTCCAGCGAGGGAAACCACCCGGCAAAGAATTGTTTTTAAATACGGTTGGGAATCAGGCGGGGCGCTCTCTTTTCTGGCACTTTGCCAAAGGGCCTCAAAAGAATCTGCCGCATCTTGGCCTGGTCCATCCGAAACCGGTGAACCAAACAAGATCTCAGCAGATTTCGGATCGGGTATCCATTCCACATCGAATGAAAATACACTATCAGCCAATTTTTTGAGCATGGAAATAATGAGTTAGCAACCCAGATCAACAGGGAGGGAGAATTGTTCCACTTTTGACTGCAGAAATTTGGTCGCGTGATGATGACCGGGCGGCAAAGTAAGAATCTCCGGAGTGCCTTCGTCCACCAAAAGGGTGTGTTCGAAATGGGCAGAGGGCAAAGTATCTTCAGCGAGTGCGGTCCATCCATCTTTGGCCATACGAACCCCGGCACTTTTGGTATTGACCATGGGCTCGATACATATGGCCATACCTTTTCGCAATTGGGCCCCAGACCCTGCTTTTCCAAAATTGGGAATCTGAGGATCCTCATGCAAGGCACGCCCCACTCCATGACCGACAAAGTTCGTGATCACTGCAAATCCAGCTGCTTCCACATGTTGCTGCACAGCATGAGAAATATCCCCTACTCGTTTCTTGTGCAATGCATTGACCAGTCCCATATAGAGAGACTCTTCCGTGACCTGAAGCAGTCGTGCCACTTCCGGTGAAACTTCCCCCACCGGCACAGTCCGGCAATTATCCCCAATGAAGCCATCTTGACGAATGCACACATCAACGGAAAGGATATCTCCTTCCTTAAGAATTCGTTCTTTTATTCCAATTCCATGAACAACCTCATCATTGATCGACAAACAGGTGTAGGATGGAAAAATTCGGTGACCTGAACGATACCCCTTGCAGGCACTCTTGACCCCCATTTCATTCATAATCTCACCACCCATCTCATCGATTTCCCAAGTATTCATACCCGGTTCGACAAGGGCACATAAACGGTCCAAAACGGCTGCAGCCGAACGCCCCGCCGCCCGCATACGTTCTTTTTCTTTAAAGTTTTTGCAGATCACTGATTCCAACCATTATCATACCCCTACTTTCAGCAATCTTAAAAATCACTCTGTTCAGTAAAAGAAGGATAAATTTTTGCTCCTCTTAGTCCCGCTGTCTTGACAAACTATTGCCACGAACCAATTGAATCAAAGGATGAACAAAAAGAGAGAGAATTTCATGCCCTGCTTGCTTCTCCTTGTTTCCATTTTTTTCCATGCTTCCTTGTTTGGAGAAAAGAGCATCTTATATGTGGGAACAGGCGGAAAGAATGCGGAGGGAATTTACCACACTGTTTTTAACCATTCCACGGGTCAGTTTTCCCAGACATCGCTGGCGGCAAAAGTTGACTCGCCCGGTTTTTTGGCACTCCATCCCCACCAAGAAATCCTCTACACCGTGGCCAAGTGGAGGGGAAACGCGGGGGTGATTGGATACCATGTCAGTAAATCCGGCACCCTTACTGAATTTACCCGGCAACCTTGTCCAGACGGGATGGGGTGCCATATTGCGGTACATCCGAGTGGCCATTTTTTACTTACCACTCAGTATGGGGGCGGATCGGTCGGGTTATTCCTTCTGGATCAAGCGGGCAGTCTGTCCCCACCCACAATTTATGAGCATAGCGGGGGATCTGGGATTGTCGGAAACAGGCAAGACTCCCCCCACCCCCACTGGTGTGGATATTCACCCTGTGGCAATTATGCACTCATTCCCGACCTTGGACTCGACCAGATCGTCATTTATCATGTGAGTGAGGATAAGAAAAAGATATCTCCCCATGGAAAGGCAGCATCCCTGCCCGGAGGAGGCCCAAGACACATGAGATTTTCCAAGGATGGGAACTTCATCTATTTGCTCAATGAATTGAGTTTGTCAGTGGAAACTTTTTCCTGGGATCCGGATTTGGGAGAAGCAAAAAGCCTTTTTTCCATTCCCACTCTGACCGAGCAGGAAAAGGCAGAGGAATCATTTAATTCAGCCGCTGAGATTTTAGTTCATCCGACCGGGAACTGGGTATATTCTTCCAATCGCGGTCATGATTCTGTGACCTTTTTTGAAGCGGACAGGGATGGAACCCTCCAAGTGGTACAAAAGCAGCCAATCCGGGGGGCGTTCCCCCGAAATATCAACCTAAGCCCAGATGGGAACTGGCTTCTTGCAGCGGGTCAAGACTCACACACTTTATCTGCCCATCGAATTGATCCTAAAACTGGCAAGCTTACTTTCCAAAGAGGTGCGGTGGCCCATGTGCCCAACCCTATTTGTCTGCTTTTTTTAAAAAGATAAGGCGAAAACTTTACTCAGGTTGATCGCGGGGGAATTTTTCAGTCTTGATGACTTTTATTACCTTTTCGGTCATGAATCTCCTGCGTTCAGGATTGGCGATTGTTTCTGCCCACACAAGGGCAGTTTGCGGATCTGTCTTATGGATTTTATTAACTAGGGTCTCGATTAAGGGATCCTTGTTTACATCTGATGGCATTTGATTAATCCACTCAGCAGTGGCAACAGGATCTTTCCGTGTCCACATTTCTGCTAATTGATTCATTGCTTTTATTTTTGATTCACCTGCTGGTAAAGAGTCAACCCAGCTGGCAGTTTCAACGGGGTTCTCCCTAGCCATTTCTTTGGCCACCTTATCGGTAACTGCTGATTTCAATGAAGACTCCTCCATTGATTCAATCCATTGAATTGCCCTGTGCGAGTCTTCACGCACAACTTTTTCTCCCAATTCACCGTAGGCAAAGTTTTGCAATGAACCTTCAGGAAGATGCTCTGCCCAATGCAGGGCAACCTCCTCACCCCTGCTCCAGACTTTTTCAAATAAAAGGTGAGCAGCCCTTCCTCGCACTCTTCCATAAGGGAGTTCGGTCATTAAATCCGTGGCTTTGGGCAGGCTGCTTTCTGACAAACCATTAATGATTCCCACAAAATAGGGATTTTCTTCACCTTCAAAATTTTCCTTCGCCCAGACGACTGCAGCATCCGGATCTTCGCGTGCCCAGGAATCCAAAATCGAAGAACTGGCCAGATGTTCCTCCCAATGCTCTTGTTCTTTTGCCCAGCTCAATGCAGCTTTGGGATCCACTTGTCCCCATGCAAAAGCTAGCATTTTTAATTCACTAAACCGGCCGGAACCTCCAGGCAAAGACTCATAAGCCCGCAAAGCGGTTTCGATTGATTGGGAATTGGGGGTATTAAGCAACTCGGCAAAGGCTCTTAATCGATTGATCGGGTGAGAAGATTGAAGTTCTGCCATGGAGGACATAGATCTGGTAAGCTGCACTGAGCCATCACTTGCAGGAATAGAAACATCCTCCTTCGGGGAAGGTCCTCGGGCAAAGGCTTTGCTTTCGGGAGCATTCGCTTCCTTAAAATCTGGGTTGGGGAGCATACTCAAGTCTACTTCAATGGGACGATCCCCCAAGGTTGTCTCTCCATCATAGTAATGTTGTTGAGACTCTCCACTCCGACCTATCCAATAGGCAATGCCTATGGTCAGTAACCAAATTGCGAGAATATAAAACTTACTCATTTAGTAGACATTCTATCTTACGCCACGGTTCAACCAAGCCACCCGAAGCAGAAGCAACCATGAGACAACAAACCCAATTCCACCGATTGGTGTGATCTGAATCAGCCAATCTGGACCACCCAAAACCCAGATATAAACACTAAAACTGAAAGTAAGAATAGAAAAACAGAGAATGATCCATAAAAATCTTGGCATAATAATACCCGGAACATACGAAAAAAAACCAACTACCACGATCAGGATCGAATGTAACATTTGATAATCTACCGCACTTTTATATGCGGCCTGCATTTTGGGAAACTCGCGGAATGTTTCTTCCAGTCCATGAGCCCCGTAAGCTCCAAGTAAAATAGAAGATGCTCCCAATAAGGATCCAATGATCAAGGCACCGTTCATTACTTGGTTTAATTAGACTAAAGATTCATCCCAAATTTTGCCAATGCCTTGGTCATAATGAAATATAGGACCCCAGTCAGTGCGATTCCAGCAGATAGGGCGTAAGGAAATGATATTCCTTTGCGCAACATCCAAGGCATGAGCAAAAACATGGGCAAAGAGGGAATGACATACCAAAAGGTACCCTCTGCATGATCTGCAATGCGCACCATGTCCTTGGTCTCACCATACATCCAAATCATGCCAAGGACCGATACCAAGGGCAACGAAGCGATCAAACTGCCCAACAAGGGAAGGCGCTTAGACACCTCTGAAATGATAACAATTATACCTGCGGTAATGATTAACTTTGTGAAATACCAAGCCATGCAAACAACTTGAAAAATTTAGGTTCAAAATACCACCTTAAATAAAACTAAAACACTTTAGACCGCAATAAACTGGAATATCAAAAAGAAGTTTAAAGTTATTATTTTAAAAAATTAGTCAACAACTTGTATCTTTTAATCAAATCTTGTTAATTATAGATACCGTGTATCTCAGCCTTCTCCCCTCCTATTGGTTCTTGCTTGGCACTGCATGTTTTGTGCAGTCTTCTTTGCTGGCACAGTATGTCCACTCTTATTCTTACTGTAGGGAAATTACATCCGTCAAAAACCGTGATTCAAAGAATTATGGATCAGATAATAAATCATTCTTCAATCTCATAGAAAAAGGTTCAAACATCTTCGTGCATCCTTCCAGAGATTTGCATACCCAGAAGTTCAATTTCAACCAAAATGAAAAATCCCATGTATATGAATTTGAATTTCAGGATTACACGGATAACCGATTCTCCGCATCGTTCACTACTGATTTTACCAGGTGGGATGACCAAACCGAAGGATTTGCAGCAGCGGAGTCACGACCTTTGCATGAACCATTATTTTGCGGTGAGGAAACATTTCTAGATCAAATAAGCTCCTATCTTAGAGAATTAAACACTAATCTTTTCGAGGTTTTCCCCTTTTACCTCCCGGACGATCGAATTTCCTCCCCCCGTGCCCCCGCCTTCGAATATCTCAATTCTCATTCCGGTACCGAGGAGTTGCCCGATAAAACAATCGGTTTATCAGCACTTCAAAATGATTTCATGAACGAAACCCTAAGCACCGGTCATCTGATAGGTAATTATCCACAATTCCATCCATTAAATTTACCAAATGCCAGGGTGGACTTACATATCTTTGAGATCGAGGAAGAAAAAATCGATCGTCCGGTAGCTGAATCAGAATTTTCAAGATTTGATCGTTCTTCAACAGAGCCTAACCGTCTTCCTGCCAATAGACAAAGAAGACTGACAACTTATGTTTGGGAAATGTCCGACTTCAGTGACTATGCTTCAAATAACACCAACGACTACTTTAATTTGACAGGGTGGTCCGGCGATGACTTGAAAATCGTCCTGAAACCTCTTTCCAGCGGCGGTGTTGCTGCTGGGACCGATGAAAATGGATCCGCCAGCCAAGGAGTTGCGACAAATATGCCTGTTTATCCAAATTCAGGAATTTGGTCTCCCAGTACCCGAACTTATAATGATTTCTTAAAAATCACGGGATCTCTTCCCACATCGATCACCATTGATGCAAGTGCGATGAAGTATTACATGAATTGGTACTATGGTGACTGGGACATCTCTACTGCGGATGTATCCGCAAATCATTATGATTTAATCTATTATTCAGCTGTTCCGGAACCATCGACCTACTTCATGACTGGTGCTTTGTTTGTTTTGATCGGCACGAACCGAAATACCAGAAAATTAACCAAGGTTTTCGTACAGAAAAGATTTCTAAAAGCTTCCCCCAAGAAAATCGAAATCAGTTAGCGAAATGGCATGCATCGCTCCCTCCTCTTACCCGTCTTTTTGTCTGTATTTGCAAAACCTGAACATCCCGATGTCATTCAAACGAGGGAATCGTTCTTAGAAAACCGGTTCTTATTGCTGGATACGCAAGCCCCGCCCAAACTTGCGTACATATGCCTAAAAGATGACATTTCTTTCGATTTGTTCAGGACTAGGCATGAAATGGAAGAAATTGTGGAATTTGATTTGGAAAAAGATGCTCCCAAACCAAGCAAAACATTCCTACTGTCCACCATCAGTAGTGCATCTATCAATCATTGGCTAATTGAAAACTATCTCCAAAACATTGATACAACTCTCTCTTTCGATTCCTTCCTTTACCAAGAATCATATAGAATAGATTCCTTCCTGAAAAAAGAAAGGCAACTGCAACTTGACGAACTAGTATCCATGAACCGGAAATTAGAAGAAAGAAATCTTTCTTTCCCCCTTCGTATGGTTCAATCAGATCCTAAATTGAGACAAAAAAAACCTAAGTCTGCGGATCAGGAGGAAGGATTCGCCAAATTTGCCCTGTATTTAATTTTGGGAGGAGGTGTGTGTATTATCTATTCAGTGCTTGCCCCTGAAAGAACCGGAAAACAGGGGCCGAACCGGAGCAAAAAAATTGTGCTTGCCCGCAGAAAAAAATGGTTACTTGCCATTCTTAACAAAGGATGGATCGATCGGAAAACCTATCGAATCTTGCTCAAGAAAATTGAAAGTCTTCCCCAATGGCTAGGGGGAATCACGCCGACTGTTCAGTCAGAGATGGACGATTTAGTAGAGGAACCATCGGTTGATTTAAGCAGGCGAAAGAGCGGTGAATCTGTGGTTAAAACCAAGGATACATCATTGGAGAGTACCTCGCGATAAGTCTCCAAAGTTTTAATGAACTTGTAAAACTCGGCGGAAACCGGACTGCTATCATATGCTTTTGCATAGATGGCGGAAGCCTTGGCATCTGCTTCCCCATAAATTTCTTGAACCCGTTTGTAGGATTCAGATTCAATTTCCTGTAGGTCCCGTTCTTTTTTACCAATAATTTTGGCGGCCTCCCCTGCCCCTTCGGAACGAAAGCGAGCGGCAATTTGCTGGCGCTCACTGACCATACGCTCGTATATTCTTCTGCGCACGGTTTCATTGTAATTAATCCGCTTGAATCGTACATCCAGCAGTTCAATTCCAAAATCCGCTAATTTGCTGGCTGCTTTCTCGAAAATTTCCTGTTCCACTTTCTCGCGACCAATTCTAATGGGATAAAGCATTCCCACATTGCCCATGCCTTCGGTCAGGGATTTATCAGTTACTGCAACCCGGTCCTTGGAGGTACGCACGATTTCAATAAGTTCATGCTTGGCCACCGCATTACGGGTCTCACTGCCCAGAATATCATCCAAGCGGGACAAGGCACTGCGCTCATCTCGCAAGCGTAAAAAATACTGCATCGCATCACTGATCCGCCAGCGGGCATAAGTATCGATCACCAGATAAGTCTTGTCCTTGGTCGACATTTCATTAGCCGGACCATCCCAAGGGAGAAATCTTTTTTCTATCCGGTTGACCTCCTGAATAAAGGGCAAACGAAAATGCAGACCCGCTTCCGTAACTGGTTCTCCAACGGGTTTCCCAAACTGGGTAAGTATAACCTGATCAGTCTCTTTAACCACATAGGTGCAAAGATAAAAAGCAACCGCTCCGAGGATAATAAGAATCGCAAGTCCCTGAGTCTTCATCGAACCAATCCCCCTTTCGTATTTTCATTTAACTGGAGAAGAGGGAGGATTTGCGAGGCATCCTCATCCAGAATAATTTTCTTTCCCATCTGCGGCACTACTTCTTTCATAGACTCCAAATACAGTCGGGTTCGGGTTATTTCCGGTGCTTTTTTGTATTCCCCAAGCATGGAATTAAAACTGGCCACATCTCCAAGTGCCTCGTTCACTCTCTTTAGTGCGTACCCTTCTGCCGCTTGAATTTTTTGGTCTGCCACTCCACGGGAACGGGGTACTTCTTTGTTATACTCACCATTTGCTTCGTTGATCATTCTCTCCCTTTCCTGTTGTGCCTGATTGACCTCGTTAAAAGATGCCTGTACTGGCGGAGGAGGATTAACATTTTGTAACTGGATTTGATCGATACCGATTCCCAGTTCGTACTTATTGACCAAAGTTTCGAGACGATCACGGGCCTCTTCTTCGATCTCTTGTCGACCAATGGTAATGACCTCATCAACCGTGCGGTCACCAACTACTGTACGCATAACGGACTCGGAAACATAGCGTAGAGTGCCTTCAGGATCCAATACATTGAAAAGGTAGAGGCGGGGATCACTGATCCGATACTGAACAATCCATTCAACTTCGGCGGCATTAAGATCACCAGTAACCATGCTTTTCTCGCGGTCGCGGATACGGGGTTCGGAAAACTGGCTGGAATTATTGGCTCCCATAGTGGCAAAACCAAATTCCTGCTTGAGTTGCCGGCGAACTGGCAAAACATACACCTTGTCTATTCCATAGGGTGCTTTAAAGCGCAAGCCCGGTTCGACCGTCTTGAGATACTTGCCAAAGCGCAGGACCACACCCTGTGATTCAGCCTGCACGGTGTAGGTGGAAGAAATCACCCCGCTGATTACTGCAATAGCAATAATGATCCAGAGGATCAAGCCGTTGCGCACAAATTCAGGGATACGAATTTCAATCGGTTCATTCATATGAAAAAGAGCTAATTAAGAGGATTGGCTAAACAAGGTCAACGATGGACGGAATGAAACAAAGGATAGATTCATTCAATTTCGTACTTTTCACGCATGGACAAGCGGACTTGCCGGGCATCATAGGAAAAACCATTCTCGGATTCCACTTTCTGCAAACGAATGGTTTTGGTAACAAATGCAATATCATCGAAAAAAGGATCACTTGTGTGATAGTAACGATTAAAAGGATAAGTGGAGGGAACCTGATTGAAGGAAGAACCGGACTCCGAATCAACTACTTCAAAATATGAATTCCCTGACTCCAAAGTCACCTCCGCACATCGCAGCAAACAAAGATCGCCCGTTATGGGATGCTCACCCCCGCGAAAAGTGACCCTTCTGAGATCATTCCCAACTACGGTTTCCGAATAGTATCCAGGCCCGTAAATACTGCCCACCCCGCATCCAGCGACAAAAAGAAAGATGAAAATAGAAAGGATACCAGCCGATATAGACTTACACACTGCAAAAATAACCTAGCCCGCCCTCTGCTGAACTCAAGCAGATATACCTGCTCAAACCATCTCCTTCTTCGCCTCGCGCTTGCGCGTGTTAAAATCAAGTATGCGCTTACGCAGACGGAGTAATTTGGGCGTAACTTCGACCAATTCGTCCGGTCCAACATATTCGATTGCACGCTCCAGTGAAAACCGGATGGGAGGGGTCAGGGCTTCCGACTTGTCGCTGCCTGCAGCACGATGATTGGTCACATGTTTGGCTTTTGTGGGATTGACCGGCAAATCCTCAGACCTTGGATTTTCCCCGACGATCATTCCCTCGTAGACCTGTTCTCCGGGACCAATAAACAATTTACCCCTGGTTTCGATATTACGCAGGGCATAAGTCATGGATTCCCCTTTCTCCATTGATACGAGGGTTCCAGTCTGCCGGGTACGAATTTCTCCAGTGACCGGTCGGTATTCCAGAAAAAGGTGGGAAAGTATGCCTTGTCCGCTGGTAATATTAAGAACTTCAAATTCGAGACCGATCAATCCGCGAGTGGGAATAATTGCCTGCAATCTCGTCCAACCATTCGATGCGGACATATCTTCGACCTGCCCCTTACGATTCGCCACAGCCTGCATGCATCCACCCAAACAGTCGTCAGGGACTTCCAGATAAAGCGTTTCGAATGGCTCATGCTGACGGCCATCGATTTCCTTACGGATCACGGAGGGGCGACTGACCAGAACTTCAAATCCTTCCCGCCTCATTGTCTCAACCAGTACCGCAACCTGCATCGCTCCACGGGCACTTACCTTGAACTCGGTCGATTCTTCCCCATCCTCTACTTTGATCGAAACATTGGTACGTGCTTCCCGAAACAAGCGTTCCCTTATTTCACGGGATGTAACCCGGTCACCATCCCTGCCCGACAAGGGACCGTCATTGACCGAGAAGGACATCATCACTGTGGGAGGATCAATTTGCACGAATGGAACCGCTTGCCCATCCGCTTTGCCCGAAAGAGTTTCCCCGATGTCCACTTCCTCAAAGCCTGCTACCCCCACAATGTTGCCGGCCACTCCTTCCGCTAAATCCTGAGTGGACAGTGCACTGTATTCAAATACCTTGGTAACCTTGGCTCTGGGCGATGCATCCTGCCCTCCAATCCGCCAAACTGAATCCCCTGCCTTGACCTTGCCCGATAAGACCTTGCCCACAGCGATGCGTCCAACATAGTCGGACCAGTCCACATTGCTCACCAGCATGCGAAAGTTTGGATCGTCCTCAATGACCGGTGGAGGAACCCGGTCCACGATCGCCTGAAAAAGGGGAATCATATCTTTTCCCTCATGCTCCAAAGAAGCTTTTGCAAAACCTTCCTTGGCACTGCCAAAAAGAAAGGGAGCATTAAATTGTTCGTCCGTTGCTTCCAGTTCCAAAAAAAGTTCCAACACCAAATCCTGCATCTTCGCAGGCTGTGCATTGGGACGGTCGATCTTGTTGACGAATACGACAGGCAAAAGCCCAGCGGCCAGTGCTTTTTGCAAGACAAACCGGGTCTGTGCCTGGGGGCCCTCGTGTGAGTCCACCACAAGCATGACTCCGTCAACCATTTTCATGACCCGCTCCACCTCACCACCAAAATCGGCATGTCCTGGAGTATCGACAACATTGATCAAATAATCCTTCCAGCGTACGGAGGTGTTTTTAGCCTTGATGGTGATACCCCGCTCCCGTTCCTGATCCATCGAGTCCATCGCCCGATCGTCAATTGCTTGGTTCTCCCGGAATACACCGGATTGCCTGAGCAATTGATCGACCAAAGTTGTCTTACCATGGTCAACATGGGCAATAATCGCGAGGTTACGAATGTTTGTAGAAAGTGGTGCTGCGGAATTCATGCAAGCGGAGAAAAATATCCATGGGAAATCATTTTGGCAAGGCAACCTTACTTAAAATAAATTATAATTTTACGCTCCGTAAATGTCTTTCGGATTGTCCTTTATGCTATCGGTGATTCAGATGTTCAACCAATGCATTTATTGGAAGAAATCACGGTCATTGCGACCGTCAGCGTATTGGTTACCCTAATTCTCGGGAGATTGAAACTCCCAGTGGTTGCCGGTCTCGTTTTATCCGGTGCCTTGGTGGGTCCAAAAGCACTCTCCCTTGCCCATGACCCCGAAGCGATCGAAGTAATCGCAGAGGTCGGGGTGATCTTTCTTCTTTTTACTATCGGACTGGAATTTTCCCTTGCCCGTTTGCGCAACATTTTCCGCCAAGTCGCCTTGGGTGGTTTGCTGCAGGTCAGCGTGACCGCCCTTGTCACCTCCAGTATTTGCATAGGTCTTAATCTTTCTCTTCCCGAAGCCATAGTCTATGGCTTTGTCTTCGCCCTATCCAGCACCGCCCTGGTCTTACGCACCCTGGGAGAGCGTGGAGAACTTGATGCTCCCCACGGGAGATTTATCGTGGGCACGCTTATCTTTCAGGATCTTTGCATCGTGCCTATGGTTTTGGTTGTTCCCTTGCTTGCCGATGGTCTTGAAAGACCAGAAACTTGGCGGGCGATCATTGTGGCACTTGGGAAAGCCGGCCTCGTGGTCACCCTGCTCTTTGCCACATCGCGCAAGGTAGTGCCCATGCTCTTTCGTCTGGTTGACAGTAGTCGAAGCAATGAAGTCTTCATCCTCACCGTTCTCTGTCTGTGCATTGGCACGGCCTACCTAACCTCGCTCACTGGGCTATCCCTCGCTTTAGGCGCATTCCTTGCCGGCATGATCGTGGCTGACACCGACTTCCGTCACCGGGCCATGGGAGATATTCTTCCACTACGGGATGTATTCGTCAGTTTTTTCTTCGTTTCCTTAGGGATGTTCTTTGACTTTCAATTGCTCGCGGACAAACCATTGGAGGTCGGCTTACTCCTGCTCGCTTTTATTGGAGGCAAGGGACTGCTTGCCATTCTTGCTGCATCATTTATGCGGTTTCCTCCACGGGCTGCATGGTTAGCAGGGGTCGGCCTTGCCCAGTTTGGTGAGTTTGGATTTGTTATTCTACAACTTGCAATTCACGAGGGCGTGGTAATCGATTCCGAAATCGGTCCGTTGCTCAATGCGGGAATACTAAGCATGTTCCTGACCCCATTGCTCGTTTACAAAGCCCCGCACTTTACCGCAGGAGAACGGGCACTCGATCCACTGGCAAAGCTCTTACGTGCACGCAGTGCGGAGGAATTGGAAGACCGTACGGTTGGCCATAATGATCATGTGGTTGTCATAGGCTATGGGCTGGCCGGACGGCTCCTTACCAACAGCCTCAGTCGCTTACAAATTGAGGCAGTGGCACTGGAGATGAATTCAGACAATGTCGAACTGGGCCGTCGGCTCGGAGACCCAGTCTACTATGCGGATGCCACCAGTGAGGAGGCCCTTGGTCATGCCCATGTGGAAAGTTGCCGGGCCATCGTCATCATGATCAACGACAACCAAGCAATCGAGCGGGTCGTCTCCACCATTGCCCGGATGAAGGTGGAAGCACCGGTTTTTGTGCGTACACAATATATGCGGGGTTCGGAACAGTTAAGCATAAATATGCCAGTCAATGTGGTAGCGTCTGAAGTGGAAGGAGGGCTGGAAATTCTTTCCCTTGTTCTCCGTCAGCTAAAAATTCCCCGAAATTTAATTGTGCGGGAAATTGATCAGGCACGCGAAGAAACCATGCACTCCGACCGAGGGTATTCTTCCTCTCCCCTTCCCCTTGGGGCTCATACAGGATTGAAGGATTTAAAAGTTGAGAAATTATTGGTCACAGAACGAAGCCGGGTCATTGGACAATCGCCCCGCACCCTTGACCTGGCAGAAACTTCCGGCGTTTCCATCCTTGCCATCCGACGAGACAAATCATTACTGGTTCACCGAATTGCCGATGCCACTTTTGCAACAGGAGATCTGGTTTATTGTATTGGAAGTGATCAGGACCTTCGAACAATTACCCCTTGGTTTGACGGTGACAAAGTCGTTCAGGAAGCAGACGCCCACGGGTGATTTTCAGGAACAGGAAACGCAGGTGGAAGCTTCGGGAGAAACTTCCAGACGTTCAGGAACTATCGGCTTTCCGCAAAAAATACAGATTCCAAAATGGCCATTTTCAATTCTTTGTAGAGCCGAAAGAACGGCTACCTTTTGCATCTTTTTACGTCTACGGGCTTCCAAAATGAGCTGTTGGTCCTGCATTGCTTCCATCCTCGATAATCGGCCCAAACTTTTATCGGGGGAAACTGCTTCCGCTGATTCCTCAGTTTTGGCTAGGTAATCCTCAATTTCCTCAAGAGATTTCTGCAGTAGTTTTTGATATACTTCCTGATTTTTTTGATCAGTCATATGCAATAAAGCAGAGAGGTATTGAGGTTGGGTCAACCAAGGAATGTCAGTTCACCTATTTTAAAAAAATTTTCCTCTCTTTTGATGAAAGCTTGAATTCATGCTAAAAGTTCATCACATTGTAGGAATATGAAAACTGCACTCACTACTCTCTTTATAGCCTTGCTCATGCAACCAGCCCTGTATGGTGCTGAAAAATGTGCCCTCATGTTGGAAGACGACATTGATCCGGAAGAATATTCTGAGGTCTTGGGCAAGAAGATCGAATTTTGCTGTGGTTCCTGCGTCAAAGCATTCGACAAGGCAACTGCTTACTACATCAAGGCTGTTCCTGAACTTGCCAAAAAATTCACCGAAGCGGAAAAGAAAGAACTCGGAGTGGACAAGGTAACCTTGCTCGAGCAACGTTTCTGCCCAATTTATCCAGATCGGATTGTAAATCCAGAATCCAAGAACTTGGAATATAATGGTAAGACTGTTTATTTCTGGTCATCCAGTGCTGAGCGCAAATGGAAAAAAGACCCAGAAAAATATTTCAAGGAAGCGATGGAGAGAGGACACCTTCCTCAGTTCAAATCCTAAGCAGAACTTTACTTTATCATTGAAAGCCCTGTTGGAGTTCCCGGCAGGGCTTTTTTTATGCCTCCTTGGAAACAAATCCGTAAAGCACACCGCTCTCGCAAGTTACCCGAACATCATCGGATACGCAGCGGTTGCTTTGGCTGATCATTTTATCCCATGCAAAATCAACCTTTTTCAAATCCCATTCTAGACCATTGCTCTTTACGCCCTGGCAATCTCCCATAGGTAGTATTGATAGGTTTGCACCCGTACGCCCAATCAAGGAAAGTTCCACATTGGGCGTTATCCGGCTTACAAATTCGTGCTCGTCATCAAAAACAATGGCCACCCTCGAATCCACCTGACCAGCAATCATCAGGTTGGAAAGCGTATGGTCCATCCGCTTACCAAGCCCACCAAGAACGATGATTTTGCGTGGTATACCCTTTTCCATAACCCAAGCCAGTGCCTTTTCAAAATCAGTATGCACTTGATCTGATAACTGATGCCGATCAGCACGGGGAAATGCCTTTTCCATATCAGAAAGATCACCACAGGAATCAAAGTCTCCCACAATCACATCCGGTTCTACCTTGGCATGTCGATGAGCCAACCACCCCCCATCCACTGCGACGATTAAATCCGCCTCTTCCGCACGCCATCGCAAAAGTTTAGCAGAAGGGGCATGGCCCGCAAGTGTGATCAGCACAGTAAAATCTGACATGTAAAAACGATTACTGAAAAAACTCCCGTTGCTTATCGCTGATAGGAAGTTGCAATTTCTCCATCACTAATAGCATATCTTCCCACACCTTACGCTTACTCGACTTGCTGGGGTTGTGGAGAAGGTAGGATGGATGATAAGTGACCATCATGGGAATATTAGCATATTCGTGCCAGGTGCCCCGCATCTGTCCGAGTCGGCGTTGAGGATCAGGCCCAAGCAAGCCATCCGTGGCAGTTTTACCCAGAGCAACCACAACTTTAGGCTGCACAATTTCCAACTGGGCACGCAAATAAGGAAGGCAGAAACTCATCTCCTCCTGGGTGGGCGGACGATTGCCATAAGCTCGTTCGTGCCGGGGCCGAAAATTGACCATATTCCCGATGTAAACTGATTCGCGTGATAGACCCATGGCTGCAATGATGCGGTCGAGCAATTCGCCGGCCGGACCCACAAAAGGTTCCCCCGAAAGCTCTTCTTCCGCACCCGGTGCTTCTCCACAAAAAAACAAATCCGCATCCAGGTTTCCCCTACCAAAAACGATTTTCCCATTGGGGTTCAGTTCGGATTTGCAGGTTTCGCACCCAAGAACCCGTTCCTGCAACCATGCCCACTGCTCAGCCTTACTCCCCTGAGGTAGGGAAACATCGGGCGGAGACAAGAGGGAAGGATTCACTTTCTGGGAAGATGACTTAGGTTTGTCCGTCTGAGGCAAGTGACGAATACTTGACGCAGGCTCAACAAGTAAAGGATCGGTATTCGCAGGTGATTCCTTGACCTGTACAACAGGCTGCTCATCCAGTTCGGTTGACTGAAACTTAGGACCACCCAGTAAATTCTCCAAGGACTTCAGGGTAGATTCTTCGATATAGAGATGACGAACCCCTTCCGATCGTTGTCTCTTTAATTCCTCAAGCACCGCAAGAGCGGCATCTAGAGGCTCTATTTCAGTGAAAACACTCATGACTTTTCCTGAATTCGCTCGACATATTTTGCCAGCAGGTCGAATTCGAGGTTCAAACGGTCGCCCACTTTGCGCCCCTTAAGATTGGTCTTATCCAGAGTGTGAGGAATCAACCAAACCGCAAAAGAATGATCGGTCACCTCACATACCGTGAGCGAACATCCGTCGACAGCCACGCAGCCTTTATCGACCAAATACTTTGTGCTCTCGGACTCCAACCGCACCTGCAGGAAGAGGTTTTTTCCTCTCTCCTCAAATATTTCAATCACTCCAGGTCCATCGATATGTCCAGTAACAAAATGCCCACCAAGGCGGCCATTGGCAGCCAAGGAACGCTCCAAATTTACCTGATCTCCAGGTCTAAGACCCCCAAGATTTGTCCGGGTCAGAGTTTCCTCTAACAAATCAAAGGATCCATTTGATGATCCCTCTTCCCGCATAGTCAGACAACATCCATTGACCGCAAGGCTCGCACCTGCTGGCAAGCCATTCTCTGCCTCAAAAGGCAGATCCAAACTGAGTAGCCAAGACTCTTTTGCTTCCTGCAAACTTTTTACAGTACCAACTCCTTCAACGATTCCAGTAAACATATTCTTTTGTTAGTAAAGCATTAGAAAGTACTTGTTTCAATGGAAAGATAATTTGACGATTATCCTACGCTGCATAGCTTAAATTCTTACGCTTATGCATATTTTTCGCACCTTCTTTCATCTTTCCAGCATTTTGGTGCTGTCAGGTTTTTTTATTTCAGCTACTGCCCGATCTGGTCCCATTTCGCAAACACTCAGCCGGGTTCCATCAGATTCTATACTCATCCTTAGTTTGGATGGAGAAAAAATCATTTCCAAGTCGGGAATCTTACAAAACCAAAGATGGACGCACCTTCTCAAGAGGCTGGAGGAGAATGGATCCCCCATCCGTAAATGGTTATCAGATTCCAATAGCAGCGGGATTGAATGGCAAGAACCCGTGCAGTTTTTTGTGCGTCTGATGGAGGGGGAACGACCCCAACCGCAATTTGGTGCGATTGCGAAAATCAGTTCCAGCAAACAAGCGGACCGTACTCTTGCAGATTTGGCCAGCTTGTTGGGTCTTCGCCCTTCCAAGCACAACCCTAAAGTCTATCAAAGGACAACTCAGCCCTTCGCCATTGGCCGCCAGGGTGACTATTTTTTTCTTCTTGGTACCCTCTTTTTTCAGCAGGACACCCGCTTACCTGCCCTTGGGGATGAACTTACTCCATTTCTTTCTTCGCTCGTTGCTCAGGAGAAACAAAGGATTATGCCTTCCTCCCTCGCCAAACATGCCCAACACTCGGCTGACATTTCACTATACATCGAAGGAACCGGGACTGGCAGAATCTTTGAAGATTGGCAGGGGAATACCCTCATTGAATCGATCCTTCCTTTGTTTGATCCGCTCTTACAGGACTCCTTTGGCGTTTTCTTGCACTCCCTCCCGGGAAGTTTGCAAATTCAGGCATATAACTACGCCGCCATGGAAAACGAAACCCAATCGAGAGTTGAGCCCTTATCGATGATCGATCAATTACCCGGTGATGCCCCCCTGGTTGCACGGTTTAGTTTTCCGGAGAATGAATTGCAGGATTTTTTGAGCGATGGGGTAGATACGGTGCTCCGTTTTCTTTCTGCCAATAAACTGGGTGCAGACACCGAGTTGCCCGGTTTTGATCTGAGTGCCCGGGAAATGTTAAAATTCCCTAGTGGCGATTTTGTGTTTGCGGGAGGGAGCTACCGGAGCAAACGGACATCTCTGCCAACCGGTCAATCTATTTCCCAGCTCAGTCCAATCTGGACAACTGGTATGAAAATCTCCCAACCCCTTGCCTTGCGTGAATTAATCGCGGGCATGAGTGCGGGGATGGGACTATCCTCCTTCCTTTACACCGAACAACTGAGAATGAACCAGTCTGAACAGGCTGCATGGATATCAACCCCGGAATACTCCCGGGAAATCAAGCTGGGAAAACCAATTGAACCGCTTGCTTTTCAACGCAGGAAATTATTGAATAATCATCCGTTTGCTCTGGACTTCAATCCTGCCACTGCCGCCCGTTCTCTTCGTCAAGCAGATGGACTTTCTTTTGATCAACTTAAAAGAATAAGCTGGCTGGATGAATGCAAAAACTTCTCCCTTCGCATGGTTAGGCATGGTGCTCTCTCGGGAATGCTCACCCTTTCACAGGCCAACCGACAGGGTTGGCAAGTATTAGCAGACCGCCTTGGTCAGGAATGGATCGATCTGATCAATGCCCGCCTGTTTCTTGCCATCGCCCGGGACGACCTCAACGAGGTAATCGAATCCGTGGCCATGGGGGCCCTGATTAATGCAAACGACCGCTTCGGCCACTCCCCTCTTCACTATGCTGCCTATCGGGGAAATGCTTACATCATGGATTATTTGCTCAGACACGGGGGCAACCCCAATACCCGGGGTAATCATCTAGCCACCCCTCTGCACAGTGCCGCTTGGGGGAAAAACCAGGAAGTCGTGGAACTTTTACTCGAGGATGGGGCAGAGGTGGATGCACAGACTGATGAGCAGGAAACGCCAATCATGACCGCCACCTTACGCGGGCAACTGGAAACCGTGGAAACCCTTCTTGCCCTATCCGCAGATCCTCACGCAGTGGACAAGTATGGATCCAACCTGATGGACCTGGCTGGTGCAAGTGGAAACAAGCAACTTGTTCAATTATTCAAAAAACTCGGAGTCAAAATACCCTACCCTCTGCATCTTGCTGCAGGAACTGGAGATTTTGCAGCAATCAAATCGCTCCTCGAAAAGGGCCGGTCAGTCAACGAGCAGGATTCCTTTGGAGCCACCCCCCTTCTAGTTGCTACCGTGGCAGGTCGGGAAGATATGGTTACTTATCTCCTTGAACACTCGGCCGACCCCAAAATTGAGGCAAAGGATGGATATTCCCTGGTTCACGGAGCCGCATTTTCCGGGAAAAAATCTCTTGTCCGCATGATGCTTGCTTATGGACTGGACATCAATCAACGCTACGGGCCCGACCAAATCACCCCAAGTGATGTGGCGGAGGAAGGGAGCGAAGGCTTGCGTTATCTTCGATCCATGGGCGGAAGGTCTGCATGGGAACTGGGACCTGAGTAAGTTTTGCGACTATCCTGACCGTCCAAGCGAAAATATTACTTTTCCATCCTTGGTAAGCTTCCGGTCCACTGCTCTGGCATCGGGGACAAACTCTTCCAGTTTTTGCCAGAACTTTGGGGAATGATTCATTTGGGCAAGATGTGCAAGCTCATGAAAGATCACATAACTTCCAAGCTCCTGTGGGAGCAGGATAATTCTCCAGTTCAGAGATAAAGTGCCTTTGGGTGAGCAGGACCCCCAGCGGGTTCGTTGATCCCCAATGCGTAGCTTTTTCGAATAAAGTCCGGCATAATTTTCTGCCCATTCCAACCATCCGGGAAGAAATTGATACGCCAGTTTGCGACAGGCCAGTTTAATCATCTCACCCTCCTGCCCTGACCTTGGCACCCGTATTCCAATCTGCTGGTTTTCAAGACTGATCAATGGTCTGTCAGTGTATTCGTAAAACGAAAGGGAAACCTCACGCTCAACCATGCTTGGTCCGAGACAAATTTTTCCACCACCCTCAAAATAGTTCTGCATGGAAATAGGAGCTGGAAATTGCTGGCTTTTACGCCCTAACCATTCTTTCTGCTCCATCAAAAATTTTTCCGCTTTTGCCCAGGCCATACGGGAAGGAAAGGTAAGCAGGGCAAAACCTGTACTTTTCAACCTCAGGTTGATTCTGCGGGCACGCTTACTTTTTCTTAACTCACAACGAAGAGAACGAAGTTTTCCATCCTCGACGAATTCGAGAACTAGTTCCTTGGTTTGCAGGAACATGCTCACCCTTCAACCCAATTTGGAATCTTCGAAGTTTTTTATCTGCGAACCAGTAAATTTCCTCAGGGCCGCTTCCGGATCTATCCCGGCTTTCCGACATGCTGCAATGTATTCAAATAATGCACGGCCTGCCTTGGACTCATCCAAGCCTTCCGCCAGTTGATCCACCACCGCTTCATCCCAATCGCCTTTTGAATGAAGCCCTAGTTTGCATACCTGTTTATAGAATTTATCTGCATGCAGAGTTGCGGGAATCTGGGGAGGTAATTCCTTGAATAATTTATTGATATCATCTTCCCCACGGGCTTTTTTTTCCTCCGCCTTAATTTTTTCCCAGCGGTCAATCACTGCATCCGCATCCTCTTCCTTATCATCGGGATCTCCAAACACATGGGGATGCCTACGGACTAATTTCTCGGATATCTCCCGGGCTACATCCTCCAGATCAAACCTCCCTGCCTCTTCTTCAATCTGGGCATGAAAAACAACCTGCAACAAAAGATCGCCCAGTTCTTCCCTTAGAAGTTCGGTATTTTCTGTATCAATTGCTTCCAATACCTCGGCGGCTTCCTCCACCAGACAACGGGCAATGGATTGGTGGGTCTGTTCCTGATCCCAGGGACATCCATCCGGAGCCCTTAATTTTGCCATCAAATTTCTAAGTCGTTGAATTTCACTCACACTGGTGCACTATTGTATTGATCCCGCGGACTTGCAAACCCATAGCCCGAGAATTTCAATTTATCACACTTTACAGACTTAATGGACAAACTATCTGAAATCATGGCGGCCAAACGCCGAGTGATCAAACCGATCAAAAAACTGGCCGAGCTGCTCAAGAACGCTCCACGCCATACTGATGATGGGCCCGATTGGGCTACTACTTTACTTCGCCGTGAGAAACGTGCGGACCAATATTTTCAGTAATTGAATATAAAACATTCAATCTAAATTGATATTTCTCCGAGTCAGTGCACTATTGTGTCGATCCTGCGAGCATGCAAACCCATAGCCCGAGAATTTCAATTTATCACACTTTAAAGACTTAATGGACAAACTATCTGAAATCATGGCGGCCAAACGCCGGGAGATCGAA
>JAYNJW010000019.1:0-18367 GCA_038110535.1 Opitutia bacterium
GAAATTTGCTGAAATATTGTATGGGCAATTTTTTTATAGTTCCCTTTGCTTGGAACACTTTTTTGTATCATAAAATCAGAATAAGCATAGTAGTATTAAATGTAGCATGTAATAATATACTATAAAAGATGGATTTCGTTAAAAGAGAAATAAGACCAAGAATAACACCTAAAGCAAACAGTGTCGGAGATGCAAGAATATTTAAATGAACTATTGAAAAGTAAAAGGAAGATACAAGAATCCCCCAAAAAGGACCGATCATTAATTTAATGCAGTTTAGCAGTAAGCCTCGGAAATAAATTTCTTCAATTAAAGGGGAGAGTAAACACAAAGAAAATATTGTAGATAAATGAACTATGTTTTCTTTTTGAATTGTTACTACTGAATATTGTAGGGAAAAATCATTTAAAAGAACAGAGCTTATGTAATTAGTGAAGATAATTACAGGAAAAGTGATCGACAATATATAAAGAGTTTGAGTAAATGATTTTTTGAATTGTGCAGGAAAAAGAAATTTGTGTGGTTTATTAAAAATAAGTAGTGCTATTAAAAAAATTTGTAGCCCTTGGATTAGAAAGGCTGAACCCGCAATAAAAACTACACCACTATAAAATAAATTTTTTTTTCCACTGCTCGCTCGTATTACACTTACATCCACTTTAAAGTTGTCCTCACGATCTTACGAAATTAGACTATATGCTGTTGGGAGAATATTGGTATGCAATCCGGCCGCCACTAATTGTAAATTTTATTTTATTTGAAAATTGATAACCGCACATCGGAGAATTGCGGGATAAGCTTTCGCCATCTATTGGATCATAAACCCATTTTTCGTTTGCCTTAAGCACAACAAAATCTGCCTCGCAACCCTCGGCTAAAGAAGGGACACTTAAGCCTAAAATCTCGTGTGGGTTATAGGACATTTTTTCGGCAACTAAAGAAAATGGTTCTTTTTCATCCATTGCTTCGATAAATGCTAGTGCGGCCGTCTCGAGACCGGTCGCTCCCCTCGGGGCAAGGTCAAATTCTACATCTTTTAGGTGTTCAGCATATGGCTCGTGACTGGAATTACACGCATCGATAATCCCATCTTTAATTCCCTTAATCAGTGTTTCTCTGTCTTTGTCTTGCCGGAGCGGTGGATTGGTTTTAGCTGAGGTGTTATAGTCGCTTATTTTCTCCTCAGTTAAAAGTAAATGATGTGCTGAGACATCGGCAGTTATTTCAATACCAGATTCCTTGGCTTGTTTAACTAATTGAACGGATCCTGCGGATGATAATGAACTGAGGTGTATAGGGACGCCCAAATGCCTTGCAATTAACAAGGCTCGCTGGACTGCCATTTCTTCTGCCATTCTTGGATTGCCCGCTAGGCCCATCTTTAAGCTTAGCGGACTTTCATGGGCATGGCTATTTTTAGATAAATAAGAATCTTGCGGAAAATCCAGAACGGCCAATCCGAACATTTTCGCATATCGAATTGCATTTGTAAAAATTTGGTTATTGGCAGGGGTGTCAGGACAATCCGTAACCGCCACCACACCTGCATCCTTTAATGATCCTAATGGTGCAATACTTTCACCTCTAGAACCGACAGTCAGGCACCCGCTCAGATAAACTTTAATTTTTGATGTTTGTTTAATGCGGTCTTGAATATATCGAATGGTGGCAGGATTATCCGAATAGGGGTTGGTGTTAGGCATTGCCAATATGGAAGAAAATCCGCCTTTGGCTGCTGCCCTCGTTAAGCTTTCCACACTTTCGCTTTTACCGGCTCCAGGTACCCTATTGTGTGCTCGCAGGTCCAATAAACCGGGAAGCACAACATGGCCATCTATATTATGGGTGTTTGGGGACGGGCCGGACTTGGGCATATCGTGATAAATTTTACCCTTACGAATATAAAGGTCTGAGATTTTGTTGATTCCCGACCTCGGATCAATCAGCGTTCCGCCCAGTAGGTCAAAGTCTTTCAAAAGAGTTTGTTTCATCAGTGGTTACTCTCTTCCCTGGTTATACACAGGTGCAAAATGGCCATTCTCACTGCGATACCATTCGCAACTTGTTGGAGTATTACCGACTGGTTGGAATCGGCTACTTCCGATTCAATTTCTACACCCCTGTTTAGTGGACCAGGATGTAGAATTATCGCATTCTTTTTCATACCCGAAAGAACTTTAGAGTCTAAACCAAACACATTGGCATACTCGGTCAGAGAAGGGAAATGGGAAGCCTGTTGTCTTTCGTGTTGAATTCTCAAAAGCATCACTGCGTCGGCATCTTCAAGGGCAATTTCCGGATCGTATGTAACCCTTGCTCCCAGTTCTTCAAATTCTCGAGGCACAAGTGTGGAGGGGCCAGCTAAAGTAACTATTGCTCCAAGTTTTAATAGACCCCATAAATTTGAGCGGGCTACGCGACTAAAAAGTATATCGCCTAAAATAGTAATTTTTTTATCCCGCAAGTCACCCATTTTTTCTCGTAAGGTATAGATATCTAACAGGGCCTGGCTTGGATGCTCGTGTGCTCCATCTCCAGCGTTTATTATTGGCACATCCACTATCCTCGAGAGAAAGAGAGGTGAGCCGGGAGAAGAATGCCTTATAACAATGGCATCTGCCCCCAGTGCCTGCACATTCATCGCGGTGTCTTTAAGTGTTTCGCCCTTTGTCAAACTACTTGCCTCACCACTTATAGAAATCGTGTCAGCACCCAAAGACTTTGCTGCAATCTCAAAGGCAACCCTTGTTCGGGTGCTGGGTTCCATAAATAAATTAATTATTCTTTTGCCACGCAATGAATGAAAAATGGGCTCCTTGCTTCCTTTTGATTCTTTGAGAGATTTTGCTTTATCTAGAATATATATGATTTCCTCAGGAGATAAATCCTCGATCGAGAGGAGAGATTTTCGATGCCACATCATTGGTTCCAAAGAGTTTCTTGTTTCCATTCTTTATAACCTTCAGGAGAGGTACTTTTAGGCATGTGCTTGGGTGCAGATTTTGTATTTTTACGCAAACTTAATTCCTTCCTACTCAGGATTTCACTGAGCATTTCTCGTATTTTTTGCTTCATCCAAATAGAAGTGGAGGATTTGAGTGAGTAATCTGCAGGACCATTGTTATGAACTCTACCACTTTCAACTAACCCACAAGTTTGGGCAAATTCATCTTCGTCGTTTGGATCATAAACCGCATAAGTTTTGCCACCCATCTGTTTTACCACTGCAAATACGGGGACATCGCTGGGTCCGTCTGCAACATAAATTAACTGATCAAAGGGAATTCTTCGTAGCTCATGTGGTATGGATGAATTTACTTCAATCGTCGAATTTTTATTACAGCCCTTATTAATTTCAAAGATAAATCTTGTCTTAATGGTATTATCAACGGCAATGCCAATCTGGGATATTTCTGGATCGATCGGTAAATACAGGTCCGATTGGCTTAGGTAGTTAGGAGGCAATGCGGATTCAATGAACTCAGAGGCAAAAATGCCCTGAACAAATGGAGCGATCGTACTCCCTGCTATCATTTGGGCAAGTCCAGTGCTTATCACATAATGCTCTATTTTTAGATCATGTTCCCTAAACCCTGGCTCTTGGGGTATGGCCGCAAGTTCTTCAAAGAAATGGGGCAACCCAGCATAAAAATCGAGTTCTTGACCAAGTTCAAAAAGCTTTTGATTGGTGAGCCCGCGCATGGGTCCATTTTTCACATAACTTAATATGTGGTTAAGATAAATTGTTTCGGAGGATACGGCTAAACCCCTTTTTGCGTAGATTTCCGGTAATTTATTTACCTCAGACCAGAAGACTTTTTCATTTACACCATAATGTGTAAATAACGGCGTTTGCATGTAGCCTGGAATTAAAGTCTTGTCGAAATCCCAAACACAGGCCACCACATTTTGAGTATGCAATTGGTTAGAATGGGTCGCTCCGCTCAATTTATTCGTTTTCCTCCATACATTTATCTATAGTGGATTTCTTATGGAAGGGCTACCAAATATCGAACCTTTTAGACAAAGGCACAAAGAGATTGAAAATCAACTCTCTGAGCCTGATGTTTTTAAGGACGCCATGCGGGCAAGTTCTCTAAACAGAGAGCATACGCGTATCAGAAAAATCTTAGAAATTTATGACAATGCAAGCCATTGCCTTTCTGAAATATCATCGACCCGTGAATTGCTTGAGGATCCGGAGCTTGGTCCAGCAGCCCATGAAGAGATTGAGCTTTTAGAAAAAAGATCTGCAGGCTTAAAACAGTCTTTATTAGTAGCGATGCTTCCAGAAGAAGCGGATACTGGAAAGAATACCATTGTTGAAATTCGTGCCGGAGCAGGGGGAGATGAGGCTTCGCTTTTTGCTGCAGATTTATTCAGAATGTATTGTAAATATGGAGAAAATAAGTCGTGGGGTTTTGAGTGCTTAAGCCAGAGTAGCTCTGAAACTGGCGGCTTCAAAGAGGTTGTCTTTGTTTTCCGGGGGGAAGATGCGTGGACAAAAATGAGGTTTGAGAGTGGGGTTCATCGAGTGCAACGGATTCCGGTAACGGAAGCTGGGGGAAGAATTCATACCTCTACTGCCACAGTTGCCGTTCTCCCAGAAGCACAAGAGGTAGAAATTTCCATTGATCCGCAAGATTTGGAAATTAGTGTGTGCCGAGCTTCAGGGCCCGGCGGGCAGGGAGTTAACACTACTGACTCAGCAGTCCAAATCTTGCACAAGCCTAGTGGCATATCAGTATATTGTGCAGATGAAAGATCACAGTTAAAAAACAAGAATAAAGCAATGACAGTACTTCGTTCCCGTTTATTAAAGGCAAAACAAGCTGAAGAGGATGCCAAGTATGCAAAAGACAGAAAGAGCCAAGTCGGATCAGGCGACAGAAGTGAGAGAATCAGAACATATAATTTTCCTCAGAGCAGATTAACGGATCATAGAATTAATTATACCTCTCATGCATTAAATGATTCAATGATGGGAGATTTAGATCATCTAATTGACGCTCTCTTGGCCCATGATCAGGCAATTAAATTACAGAGTGTCTTAGATAATGGAAAATAATAAAACCCTTTCCATAGTTGAGGTAGTTACTAAATCTTCTGAATATTTAGCGAGAAAGAAGGTTCCCAATCATAAAATTGATGCTGAATGGCTGGTTGCTTTTGTGCTGGGCTGTAAAAGGATGGATCTGTATTTACGCTTTGGAGAAATTCTGCCAAGTAACCTATTATCTGAAATTAAAGCCCTAGTGATCCTCCGGGGAAGTCGAGTACCCCTGCAGCACATTTTGGGTCAAGTTCAGTTTGCTGGATTGACCCTGAAATCTGATAGTCGAGCACTCATTCCTAGGTGTGAAACGGAATATTTGGTAGACTTTTTGTACCATAAGTTACATGCAGATTTTAAAGGAAAAGTTGCAGACCTAGGTTGCGGTAGTGGTGCGATTATTTTGGCTCTTTGCTCTCTGATGCCCCATGCCTCTGGGTGTGGTTTTGATAACTCCAAAGACGCATTATCTTTAGCCAAAGAAAATCTTTCTTTGTGTAAGCTGGGTAGTCGAGTTTGCCTCAAAGACTTTGATTGGAGAAAGCAAAACCGCTTGAGCGAGGAGTATGACCTGATCATTTCGAATCCCCCATATCTCTCCTATGATGAATGGTCTCAAGCAGAGCCAGAAGTTAAAATACATGATCCCCAAAATGCACTGGTTGCCCAGAATGGCGGCCTTTCTGATATTGAATATATTATTGAGTTAGCATCAAATTCCTTAGCTCCAGGCGGTTATTTTGCTATGGAATTTGGGGCAACACAGTCAGAATTGGTAGGAGAATTATTATCAGACGGATTTACTTTTGAAGTAATTTCCGACCAATTCTTGGTTAGGCGATTTGTCCTCGCCATGAAAAGATAATACTAAGCTAAATATTTTTATTTCCACTGGAGTGGGCATGAGCATTTTGAGAAAGTGAAATTTCATTTACCCAATCACTTAGAATTCTAAGACTTTCATGCAGCCTAATATCAAGGCTTTCAGGAATGGAAAAGTTCGTGCTTGTTTGGTTACCTTCTTCGCCTGACAGACCTCTTAGAGCAAGAGATTTTTCTTTCTGCTCAGTAACTACCTGAAGCACTAGATTCCTTGAAGGATAAGAGATTGTGGATAATGACTCAAATTCTTCAGTAAGAGATTGAGTTTTATTAAAATCTTTCAATTTTTCATTGAGTCTGTTCTTAAAATTGAGCGATACAAGTTTCTGATCTCTTTTGTGCTTAAACCAGGCAATGTTTTTTTCTAGGTAATCAAATTCTTTTGCGGATTTTTGCCTGTTTTTACTAGAAGTGCGCAACAACTCAATGGTTGATTCAGTAAATTTAAACTCTCCTTCCGGCCGACGGAAGTTAACTTCGGGAATTTTGTCCCAATCGAGAGCCTTCTCTAAATCAGACTCACCGATCGGCAGGTATTGATTGATTGAATGCATCACAATGTCACTAGTAACACCGGTCAACTGTGTGCTTTCACCAGATGGAAGGTAATATTTTTGAATGGTTATTTTGGCCGCACTCCTTTTACTCCCATCAGAACCAAAGGAAAAGGGAAGGTTCATGGGTAAGAGGGACTGGACCGTTCCTTTACCATGGGTTGATGTATCTCCCACGATAATTGCTCTTCGGTGGTTTTTTAAAGCTCCAGCAACAATCTCTGATGCAGACGCACTATAACGCGATACAAGTACAATTAGAGGTCCATCCCAAATTAATTTTGGATTAAAATCAAATTTTTTGCGGACTTTCCCATCAGAACTTTTTACCTGAACAACGGGGCCCCTTGAAATGAAAAGGCCTGCGAGATTGACCGCTTCGCTCAGATAGCCTCCCCCATTTCTACGAAGATCCAAAATTAAGCCCTGGATGGATTCCTCTTTGAGAACATTCACTAATTCTTCGACATCATCTGTGGCCTTGTGGCCATCTCCACTGGATCCATAAAATGATGGCAACTCAACAACACCTAGTAAAAGATTCTCACCATTCCTAGAAACTTTGTGTAGCGAGGCACTAGCTAAATTAGCAGTAAGTTTAATTTTGTCTCGAATAATTTTAACAATTTTGGTGGTAGACGGATTGGCAAATGGCCGAATTTTAAGGGTAACCAATGTATCCTTGGGTCCCTTGATTAATTCCACTATTTTGGAAAGTTTCATATCAACTACATCTTCAAATTCACCCTCTCCTTGAGCGACTTGCAGTATTATGTCTTCGGGCTCTATCTCGCGTGATGCTTCCGCAGGACCACCGGGAAGCAATTCTTTGATTGTGCAATATCCGTCCGAATCGGTTAGAACAGCACCAATTCCAACAAATTCGTTGTGCATGGCTTGATCAAATTTTTCTTTTTCCTTAATGTTTAAAAAGGAGGTGTGAGGATCAAACATTTGAGTCAAGGTGGTGAGGTACAATTCTTGAACATCTGTAGCTTCAAATTCTAGAATGTTTTTGTGCCACCTTTCATACTTTTTTCTTATTTTGTCCAGAGTTGCGACTTCTCTCTCCTCCAAGAGTCTGAGGGTTTCATCTGAGGTTTCATTTTCATCAATTTGAGAAAAAATTTCATTGATGTATTCGTGCGTAACCAAAAAGTTCCAAACAGTGTTTAATTCATCACTACTTTGAGCCCAGCTAACTTCGGACCGATCAACAAGAAAGCTGTTGTTTGCGTCCAATTGAGGAGCGTCGTTTAAAAATTTTAGGGTTTGCTCAAGTCTTGCCAAAGCTTTTTGCCTGTAGTTTTCGTAAATTTCAAATGCGGGAAATAAGTTTCCTTGCTTTAGGTATGTGAGCAGGGTGGGTTCATATCTATCTATGAATTGGTTTAAGTCAGACGAAGTGAAAAAGAGTTTCTGCTTGTCTAGGTTGTTCATGTAATTTTCTAGAAATATTTTTCGGTCTAGTTGATGTACCGCGAGTTTTTTAAAATGAGCTTTTTCCAATGCTCCCAAAAGCCACTTAGTTTCATCGGACATTAAGGGCGTGGGTACAAGTGGTTCCTGTTTGTCCTGGCCTATGGAATGGAACTTGGGGGGGGAGGAAATAGGTTCTGTGCCTCTTTCCTCGTAGGCAAGCAAAGCGAAAAAATGTAAAGATGAAAGTAATACAAGCAGGGAAATTAATTTCATTAGATCAAGGGGATAAACAATACTATTTATCTAACAGTTTTTTGGCTTTTTCCAAAGTTTCTTTTTCTTGGTCCGTTAATGAACCAAAGCCCTTCTCATTAATTTTATCTAATATCTTGTCAGTCTCTTCTTGGATGGTGGTCGTGTTTTTGAAGTTAACATGAAATTTTGAGTGGGGTTTTTCGCTCTTTGGAAAATTTGTTTGGGGCGGTAAAGTGGTAAACTTAAACCGGAAGGGCAAATTAAGGCTGCCAACTATAGATAGATAAAAAAGTAGGCCACAAAGCATTCCGCCAAGATGGGCAGAATGAGCAATCCCGCCGTATCCGGAAAGTTCAACAGTAGCAAAACCGTATAATTCTAAGCCTAATGTTCCCCATAGAACCCATTTGGGCTTAATAGTTAAGGGTAAAATAAAAAATAGTAAGAGCGTGATTGGCTGATTAGGGCGCGATAAACAAAATATACAAAGTGCTCCAAGTACAATCGCAGATGAACCAACGATATATTGATGAGAAGACGCATTAGCTGGCAGCCATGCCAATAATCCAAACAGAAGTGAACATATACAAAAGGTTTGGAATTTTTTCCTGCCAAGTAGATATTCGACGGGCCTGCCAATAAAATGAATGCCAATTAAATTGGCCAGTAAATGCAAGGGACCATCATGAATAAAGCCATAAGTGATGGGTGTCCATAGGTAGCCATTGAAAAAATTATTTAATCCAAACGCAAAAATTTGGTTTATCAGTTGGGGGCTGTTGAGAAGACTTAGGATTGCTTGAAAAACAAAACTTGTAATCAATATGATAATCAGAAGATCACAAAGTGATCTGTTAAGTAGATTACCCGGTGTTTTCATGTAAGCCCTTTCATAAAGCATAATTATTTAGGATAGTTCGAGTAGAATAGAAAAACAATACCCGATGTATAAATATCTGAAAAATGAATCATTCATGGTCTTGATGGTTAGTTGTGTGATGAGCTGTACACTTGGTGTAGGGTGTGGCTTTTCAGTTATCGAAACCCTGATAACAATGATAATCTTTTTGTATGCTCTTTGGAAATTGATAGGTAAAAATCATCAAAAAAAGAAATTTTTGATAGTCAGTGGGATAAGTATACTTTTTATAATACGACTATTTTTTGTGATTCCTACAAATTATAAAAAAATACAAAATACAAAATCAAACGAAATTAACAAGGAATATATTTGTACTGTTTTAGCAATGACAAAAAATATATTTGAAAGTGAAAGTTTTAGAGGTTGGATAGTAGAAACACACCCACCAAATAAAAAAATATATGGAAGAGTAATACAACTAAAAAATGAATTTCGAGAAAAAAACATTAATGCACTTAAAAAAATAAAATTAATAGTGACTATCGCAGATCAAGATTTAAATTGTATAGTAATAAATGACGCAAGAAAGATAAATTTTAAAAATGAGACTCTGGTTCAACATCTCGCAAAAGAAGAACGAATTGTAAATGATCAAAAAACTATAGATTCAGTTGGATTTGGTTGGGCAATGCTAACCGGATCTAAAGAACTTATTTCAACTTGTAGTATGAGGGCGTTTTTTAGTACAGGAACAATGCATCTTTTTGCGGTAAGTGGATTACATATAGGATTCTTTTATATAATTATATCAACCATACTTAAACCTTTTCAATTAAATACTGTTTTGTTAATGGTACTGAAAATGGTGATATGCTTAATTTATCTATTTTATATTGACTATCCACATTCAGCTATGCGTGCGTTTATTATGATATCTTTTTTTGATTTTTGTAAATTCATGAATGTGAAACAGAAATCTACTACATTTTTTAATATATCGATTATTGCAATTTTATTTTTTGATCCTGCAGTACTTTTTTCCTTAAGTGCACAATTGTCTTACACTGTTGTTCTATTTATATTATTTAGTTTACCGGGCAAATCAAAACCCAAAACCAAAATAGAACTATTTTTAGACAATGTATTAAGATTTTTTATTATTTCAATTTCTGCTTCTGCGGGATCTGCTTTGTTAGTTTTAGATTACTTTAATTATTTTCCTTTTTTAAGTGTAATTACTAATATATTTATAGCTCCTTTTATATTTGTTTTTTATGTTACAAATGTTTTATTTTTTGCATGTTTCTTATTTTTTGAATCCTGTTTACTACTTAATTTACATGTTTTTTTATACGAAATTATAAACTTTATCATACAGTCTATTCTTAAAGTTAATTCTCGCTTACCTGCTTTTACGGGTATGAATTACGAAATTATAAATTTTTCCCATTTTTTCTTATTTTTAAGTCTTCTGCTTTGCTCTTGTTTTCGTGTTAAACAGAAATTCAAGATTTCAAGTGTTTTCCTCTACTACAGTTTTATTTGGGTATATTGCTTATTAATTTCTTCCTAAACTAAGGTTGCATTCTTATGATGGTTGCCCTGTGCATGGGAATTCTCTAGGTATAATGTTTTTGTCATCTTACTCATGTACTCAAAAGACACTTTTAATTTGTGGCACAGTGGTCAGGGTCACTGGAGATCAGTCCCTGTTTCGGATTGGAACGACTGGACCTGGCAATTGCGAAACCGTTTAAATCATAAAGATGATATCAGTAAATATTTATCACTGAGCGAAGATGAGTCCGATGGACTAGATATCGCAAAAGATAAGCTCTTAGTTTCTATTACTCCTCATTTTTTTAATTTGATAGATCCAAGCAACCCACACTGTCCAATAAGAAAACAAGTAATTCCCAGTAAAGCAGAGAAAATTTTTTTAGACCATGAGGATATTGATCCAGTAGGAGAAGAGGGTTCTATGGTCACACCCGGTTTGGTACATCGTTACCCAGATCGAGTTCTTTTTTTAGTAACTGACAGGTGTGGTTCCTACTGCAGATATTGTACGCGTAGTAGGCTTGTATCTAATGCCCAGGGCTATGGCTTTCATCCAAATTTTGAACAAAACCTTGCTTACATTAGGAACCATGAGGAGATTCGCGATGTTCTTATTAGTGGTGGAGATCCTCTCTTATTATCTGACAATAAGCTTTCAATGTTATTGCAAGAACTAGCTGATATATCTCATGTGGAGTTTGTACGACTGGGCTCTCGCCTCCCTGTCTTTCTTCCTCAACGGATCACTCCTAATTTATTAAATTCTTTAAAATCTCACCCCAACCTGTGGATGAGTATTCATGTGAATCATCCCCATGAATGCACACTTGAACTGAAGGATGCCTGTCATAGGCTGGCCAATTCTGGTATTCCTCTTGGTAATCAATCTGTCTTACTTAAGGGTATTAATGATAATGTGGAAACGATGAAAAGTCTTATTCATCGTCTCTTAATGATGAAGGTAAGGCCTTATTATTTATACCAGTGTGATTTGGTTCCCGGTAGTTCACATTTGCGTACTCCTGTATCCAGGGGGATTGAAATTATCGAAGGGCTAAGAGGATCTACCACTGGTTATGCAATTCCCCAATTTGTGATTGATGCCCCTGGGGGGGGAGGTAAGATACCTCTAAACCCTGATTATGTTGAGGGAGTGGATGACAATGTATGGACACTCAGAAACTTTGAGGGAAAGCAATTTACTTATCATTCTGTAAAGGCTTAACGCCTGTCTAGTCTGTTCTTATTGGCATAACCACGCAAAGAAATTCGTTCTTTTTATTTGTTTCTGCATTCACCTTGAAAACACCAGGGCTCATATCATCCCTAAATTCAAAAATTACCTTATCGTGATTAATAGACTTAAGAGGATCCAAGAGAAACTTTGGGTTAAAAGAAACTACTGCATCTTGTCCCTCATACTCTATGGTCATAGACTCGCTTGCGTCTCCCAAAGTGCTTTGCCCATAGATCTCCATTTCGTTCGCCTTTATTCTTAAGGTAACCTTATCGTCCGAAACCAGAGCGGCACGATTGACACACTCCAACATAAGCTCTCTTTCTACCAAAGCTTGGTTAAAGTCATCCTTGGGTATAACCTGCTTAAAGTTTGGGTATTTTCCTTCGACAACCTTAGAGACTAAGTAGATCGAGTCCCGAAACCCTGTGGTTTCGTCTTTTTTGTTGGTAACATTCAGTTTGAGTGAAACCTGACGGTCAGTGAAGTTCAACTCAATAGCTTGTGCCACGCTCGGAAGCCTTTCCAGTTCAGCAACGGTTAAAGATGGAAGAATAAATTCTCCATTGTTTTCTGGGGAAGTTTTTTCAGCTTTGCTAGTTACCGCAAGTCTTCTGCCGTCTGTTGCGACCAGAGATATTGTTTCTTCTTCTTTTTGAAAAAACACTCCCTTGAGCATATATCGTTCTTCATTTACAGACTGTGCGTAAGACACACTTTTGAGCATCGAGGTTAGCTCTTCCCTTTCTAGGGTAAAGGATTTGCTATTCTCGAGTTCAGGTAGTGGTGGAAATTCTTTACTATCCATTCCCACGAGGTTAAAGATTGATCCTCGGGTTGATATCGTCGCTTTGGGTGATCCAGTGGAAGATACTTTTACTTCCATATCTGCAAGTTCGCGAACAATTCTGACCAACTCCTTAACTGGCAATGTGACTGAACCTACTTCTTCAACATCTGCCGAAACCGAGCATTTAATCCCAAGATCTAAATTCGTTGTTGATAACGAAACACAGTCCTTTTTGGCTTCAATTAAAACATTTTGTAAAATTGGCATTGTTTTTCGAGAACCTACAACGCTAGAAACGAGCTGTAGTCCTGCACCGAAATGGTCTCTGTTGATTATGAAATTCATCGGGTATGTTTTGAAGCGGGATTGAACTTAAAACAACATTTAATTATTAAGAAGATAATTAAAAGATAAAAACTTACTTATAATATAAGAAGATAAAAACTAAAACATTTCTATAAGTATGTGATGAATAAAGAATAACAAAACATTTTTTTGTGAATAAGACTTAGAAGAAAAGAGGAAAAACTCACGGTCGTGTATAAAAAAGCAATAATCCACAAAAAAATAACATCGAGAGAAGGCTTATTTTTTACGGAGCGATTCTAAAAAATCCCAAAAACTTTGGTGGTTTTCGATAACAGACTCTTCAGATGAGGGCATATTGCACCGAATCATAAAATCTTGAAAAGAATTTTTTTCTAAGATGAACTGACAGTGTAATGTATTTTCCTTTCGTTCAAAATAGATTCTCATCTCGTCGAGTCGAATTCTGTAATAAGTCATCCCTTTTCGGAGAAACTTTCCTATACCCGAGCTTTTATCCGAAAGAATGTCGCTAGATAAAGAACTAAGCTTTTCAACCAGTTCCAACTGTTCTGCCTGAGAGAGACCCGACATGGCATCGAGGCTTTGTGTAGAAAAAGTTACCTGTCTCACTTGTTGAATTTATTACACCAACCAGATTTATGCAATACCAAGGGTTCCGCGTATTGACCTTATTTAGTTCTTCTCGATAGAAAATCAAATGATATAAAGGAAGATTATCAATATGGACAACCTCCCCCAAGAAGCCCAAGAAGCCAAAGAGGTGCTTGCCAAAGAAGCACTGGCCATTCAAGAGGTTGCAAACCGATTGATTCCCCAAGAATTTTCAAATGCGATAGATATTCTTTTCAAAAAAGAAGGAAAGATAATTGTGACTGGCATTGGAAAGTCTGGTCATGTAGGCAAAAAAATGGCGGCAATGTTGTGCAGCACGGGTTCACCAACCACCTTCCTTCATCCATCAGAAGCGGTTCATGGAGACCTGGGAATACATCAAGAAGGGGATCCTGTAATCTTTCTTTCCAATAGTGGATCAACCCCGGAGCTACTTTATCTGGAACCGGTTTTCCGAGCCAGGGGTGCAAAAATCGTCGGGATTCTTGGAAAACAAAAGAGTCCTCTGGCCAAGAAAGTGGATGTTGTATTGGATGCATCGGTGAACGAGGAAGCGGATCCCCTTGGTATTGTGCCAACATCCAGCTTTGCCGCGGCGGCGGCATTAGGTGATGCTATTGGCTCTGCCCTAATGAAACGAAGAAATTTTGATTCCACTGAGTATGCCAAAACACACCCAGCTGGTCAGCTGGGAAGAAATCTATTATTAAAGGTAAAAGATGTGTTCCATCCAGTTGAAAAAGTTTCCTGTTTAACGAGAGAAAACTCGATCAAAGATGCTGTTATTGGGATGTCAAAATATCCCTTAGGGGCAGCCTGTATTTTAGATAAGAAACAATTAATTGGCATTATTACAGATGGTGATTTAAGGCGTGCCCTCTTAGAAAAAGACAACATAAATACTGCTACGGCATTGGAGATTATGTCCCACCATCCTCAAACTATTGGTCCCGAAGAAAGTTTGGGCTTTGCTTTGGAGCTTATGGAAAAGAGAAAACCCTCTCCAGTATCTTTACTCCCTGTGGTATGTCCAAAAACAGAAACCTTCTTGGGACTAATCCGTTTACATGATGTTCTTTCTGGATAACAGAAAATGATAAAGAAAAAAATATTTCCCTCGCTACTGCTTGTTTTTTCTTTGGCCTGCTTGGTTTATTTAACCCTACAGGTAAACCAAGCATTACAAGAGTATAAACACTGGAAAACCAGAGAATCCGTGCTCGAAAAAGAGTTAGAGGTTTTGCGCGAGGAGGCACGGATTCACCAACAGTTTCTAGACAGGTTGCGAAGAAACCCCGATTTTCAGGATGAAGTTGCAAGAAAAGAATTGGGATATGGCAATGCCGAAGAATGGCTTTATCGATTTCCTGAAGAGCCCACAGACTAAACAGACCATGGAAAATTTTTTCGAAGAAGAGGGCGCAATACAAGAAGCCTTCCGCTCGATCGGTCAGGATCAAATTTTTAGGTTTTGGAAAGAACTCAACCGAAAAGAAAAAGAGCAATTGCTCGGGTCCCTTAAGGGAATATCCGTGCAAGAATGTTTAACGGCCTGGAATGATATGCAAAAAGACCAAGCCAGGGTGACTGAACCAACCCCCCCAAACTTTATTGAAGCAAAAAATCCACTCTGTCCCAAATTGGCAAAATTTCGAGAGCTGGGAGAGGAACTATTGAGTCATGGTCGGGTCGCCGCTTTTACTGTGGCAGGAGGCCAGGGCACCCGCCTCGGGCACAGAGGCCCAAAGGGAACCTATACCTGTACTCCGTTGCAAAAGATATCTCTGTTTGAACATTTTGCCCGCAGCCTAAAATTCTTTTCCAAAAGGTATGGTCAGTCCCCATGGTGGTTTATTATGACCAGCCAAGAAAACCATGAAGAGACAATTCAATTTTTCACGGCAATGAACTTTTTTGGGCTAGAAAGAAAGCGGATCAAGTTTTTCAAACAAGGCATGATGCCGGTTTTTGACCTCAATGGGAAAATTCTGTTACAAGAAAAATACAAAATCTTAATGAGCCCGAATGGCCATGGAGGGTCATTTCGTGCACTGCTGGACTCTGGGGCTTTAGGGATTATGGAGCATGAGGCCATTGATTATATCAGTTACTTTCAAGTGGATAACCCGATGGTTTATTGCTTAGACCCTGCTTTTATCGGACTTCATGAATATGAAAAGTCCGAAATGTCTTCGAAAGCGGTCCAAAAAATAAACGCCAGTGAAAGAGTGGGTACATTCGTTAAATGGAACAACCAGTTGCATGTTGTTGAATACAGTGATATTCCCCAAGAATTATCCGAAGAAAAAACCCCAGATGGAAGTCTTCGTTACCAGCTGGGGAGCATTGCGATCCATTTGCTCAATCGTACTTTTGTCAAACGGGTAGCGGAAACAAAAAAGTCTAAAACAAACAGGCTTATCTACCACGGAGCACTCAAGGCAGTTTCTTACATAGATGATGCGGGAAACCGCATTAAACCCAATGCCCCCAATGCCCTTAAGGCAGAAACATTCGTTTTTGACGCCTTGCCACTTGCCCAAAATCCCCTCGTTTTAGAAATCGATCGGCGTGAAGAATTTGCACCTATTAAAAATGCCACAGGATCAGACTCTCTGGAATCATCTCAGGAACTCCAATTGGCAAGAGCTCTTAAATGGGTGGAGCAAGTTTACCGGGAAACAGCTCCTCATAAGGTTGAAATCTCTGCCTCTTTTGCACCAACATGGCCACATTTTGTTGAACAAATGTCGGGAAATCAGTCGAAGCCTACTTTACCCCCCAACCCAAATATTATCTTTGATGAAAACGAAATATCAGTACGATAATAAAGACAAAAATAGAAAAAATTAATGACCAAAGAAATTTTAGAAAGTGCGGTGAAAGATGAAAAGCTACTAATCTCAGCACAGCATAATATAAATGAGCTGCAAAGCTTAGATCCTTGTCCTTACTGGATAAGGGAAAGCCTTGATGAATTAATCAATGAGAACCAATGGGAAGAGCTAAATGACCGTTTTCATTCTAATCTGGCTTTTGGAACAGGAGGTATGCGAGGCCGGACAATAGGAAAAGTCATTACATCTTCGGAAAGAGGAACCAGCACAGAAGGTCAATCGCCCGATTATGCAGCGGTTGGAAGCAACACCCTTAATGAACTGACTTTGCTGCGTGCAAATAAGGCACTTTTTGAATATGTGAGAAAATGGATGCAGGGAGAAGGGATTCTCGAACAACCCCGACTTGTGGTGGCTTATGATGTGAGACATTTTTCCCAAAAGTTTGCAAACTTAGTCGCAAAATCTTGGATAAAAATGGGTGGTTATGCGATGATGTTTGATGGCCCTAGGTCCACCCCCCAATTAAGTTTCACAGTCCGTCAGCGTTATGCCCATGCGGGGGTCGTGATAACCGCAAGTCACAACCCATACCACGACAATGGATTCAAGGCATATTTTGGAGATGGTGCCCAACTGGTGCCCCCGCATGACCGAGGAGTTGTTTCTGAATATAAATCAATCCGTTTGGACGAAGTTTCACCATGGCTAGAAGATAGTTGTTTAGACCACTGTGAGCCAACCATTCTTAAAACGGAAGATGATATGGCTTATAAAGGTTGCCTAGAAGACGCCGTTTTAAATCCAGAGTTGCTCAAAAAAACATCACCCAAAATAGTCTTTACTCCGATTCATGGCACGGGAGCGATTTCTGCAGTTCCTGCCTTGTGGGATCATGGGGTTCAGGTTGCACTGGTTGACGAGCAAGGAAAAGAAGATCCCAACTTTAGCACGGTAAAATCACCCAATCCAGAAAATGCGGAAGCCCTCGCTTTGGGAATAAAAGTAGCAAATAAAACTAAATCCCCCTATGTTTTGGGCAGCGATCCTGACTGTGACCGGATTGGGGTTGCGGTTGCTGAAAGCAAAGGAAATTTCTCTTGCCTAAGCGGAAATCAGGTCGCATCTATTCTGGCGGAATACCGCTTATTGGCATTGAAATCTCAACAACTTATAAGAGAGGGCAACGAAAGCGGTTTTGCGATGCTGAAAACTTTTGTTACCAGCCCATTGATCGAAAAAATTGCCCAAGGCTTTGGGGTTCGTTGCGTAAATACCCAGACTGGATTTAAGTGGATGGCACAGAAGATTGGTAAATATGAAGAAATTGCCCGAGTTCGCATGCTAGAGGAAGAAGGAATTGGGCTAGATTTTGATAGCACGGAGCTTTTTACTCGGATAGATATATTATCAAGATATTCAACCTGCACGGTTTTGGCCGCCGAGGAGAGTTATGGATATCTCCCGCAGGACCTTGTTCGTGATAAGGATGGAAACGCTTCCTCCCTGGCCATCGCAGAAGCGTTTGCGTTCATAGAATCAATTCAGTCAACCCCTCTCAAATTTTTAGATACAATTTATCAAAAATATGGATATCATCTGGAAAAAACAGAGAATCTTTACTTCGAGGGAGCGGAGGGAAGTGCCACCATTTCCCGGTTGGTTGAGAGTTATCGCCAGAGGGCACTCGAAAGTGTATCTGGAATCAAGGTTACCAAGGCAAATGATTATTCAGAGGCTGGATATGTTGATGAAGACAACGAGGATGTTCCCCGGCAAAACTTTATTCAATTATTTCTTGAGAATGGTTTTAGCGTAGCGATTCGCCCGAGTGGTACAGAGCCCAAAATTAAATATTACTTATTTGGTTGCGGTGAACCTAACCCAGCTGATTTAGCCATCTCTCAAACTGAAGTATCTGAAACCCTTGCCGCCATGGGGCATTGGTTGGTCGAGGATGCCCGGGAAAGAGC
>JAYNJW010000019.1:18467-35075 GCA_038110535.1 Opitutia bacterium
CTGAAACCCTTGCCGCCATGGGGCATTGGTTGGTCGAGGATGCCCGGGAAAGAGCCAACAAAAACTAAACCAGAAGAGAAGCAGGGTTCTCGAGAATTTCAGCCAAAACCTGTAAAAAGCGAGCACCAATCGCACCATCAATAAGCCTATGATCACAGCTTAGTCCTAATGTCATGGTTTCACCGGAACGGACGCTTCCATCTTTGGCAAGAACCGGCTTGGCAACACTCGCCCCAATGGCCAATATAGCAGCATTGGGAGGGTTGATAATGCCACTAAAGAAATCTATGCCAAACATCCCTAAGTTTGTAACCGTAAAGGTGGACCCATTCATTTCGTCGGGTATAAGCTTTCGATTGCGCGATTTTTCAATCAACGATTTCGCCTCATTTGCCAGAGATGGAAGGTCCAGTAGCTCCGCTTTTCTAATAACAGGAGTAACAAGGCCATCATCAATTGCCACCCCAAAGGCTAAATTAACCTGGCCATGAAAAAGGATTTCTTTTTCTGACCAAGAGGTATTAATTTCGGGCACAAGGGGAATCGCTTTTGCACAGGAAAACAGAATAAGATCATTTATACTAATCTTGCCAAAAGTGGAGGCACTACTGGACAACCTTCGATTAATAGATTCCCGGGCCCCACGAAGTGGTTCTGAGTTTATTTCCTTTTGCAGATAAAAGTGGGGAATAGTTGTTTTCGACTCAAGCAACCGTTTCGCGATCACGGAACGCATTTTACTAATCGGTATCGCTTTGGCATGAAGCGGCACACCGGGTTTTGAGGTAGAGGGCAGGGGGGACCGATTGGCTTGCTCCAATGAACTCGAGACTGCAGGCAAAGCCTCAGTGGACAAATCTTTCTTTGTTATTCTACCACGAGGCCCGGTGCCTTTAATTTTGGAAAGGTCAATGCCGTTTTCTCGAGCAATCTTTTTAGCCAAGGGAGAGGCCAAAATCCGCCCATGAGAAACATCTTCTGGAACTAGCTCATCAGCCACATCAACATGTTTTTCCTCGGATAAAGTAGGCTCTTCATCCGATCCACCAACAAGATCTTCTCGTACAGGAACCGTAAGATCTGACTCCTCAATTTCTGGAACCTCCTCGCCCGCATCGCCCACGATAGCCAGGGGTTTACCAATCTCAATTTCATCCCCTTCATTGGCCAGTAGCTTCAGCAAAACACCATCCTCGAAGTTCTCAAGTTCCATGGTTGCTTTGTCTGTTTCAATTTCAGCCAAAATGTCTCCATTCACGACTTTTTCACCCGCCTGTTTATACCACTTAACAACAGTACCGACAGTCATGGTGTCGCTCAGCTTGGGCATTTCAATAATTGTGCTCATAGCAGGCGTTACAAGAGTTCCATCGCTTTCGCGAGAACGCGATCATGATTAGGAATTTGAAAGTTTTCCAGTACTTTACTGTATGCTTGGGGAACATCAATTGCGGACACCCTTTTAACAGGAGCATCCAAATGGTCAAATGCATGCTCCTGAATAAGATAAGCAATTTGCGAGTCCACACCACAAAAGGGCTTATTTTCTTCCACCAAAAGGACCCGATTTGTTTTCCTTACAGTTTGTAAAATTGCATCCAAATCTAGTGGGCGTATGGAACGGAGATCAAGGACCTCAACAGAAACTCCATGTTTTTCTTGCAATGTTTCGGCTACCTGCAAGGCAACCATTACAGATCGCCCATGGGCAATGATGGACAAATCATTTCCTTGGCAAACGGTACGGGCTTTTCCCAAGGGTATAATAAAGTCTTCATCTTCGGGTACCTCTCCTTTTAAATTGTAGAGAATCGTGTTTTCCATGACACAAACTGGATCATTATCCCGTATGGCCGCCTTCATCATTCCCTTGGCATCGGCAGGAGTGGAAGGACAGATGACCTTAAGACCTGGAGTGTTCGCAGCGAAATTTTCAGGAGTGTGGGAATGGGTGGCCCCAACATTAGTGCCTCCATTTGCGGGACCCCTAAAAACAATAGGCACATTGACCAACCCTCCTGACATATATCGAACACTGGCAGCGTTGTTAAAAATTTGGTCAAAAGCTACATAACAAAAACTCCAAAACATGAACTCAACAACCGGCCTCATGCCCATCATTGCGGCTCCGACAGCAAGACCGGAAAAGGCTGCCTCACTGATGGGAGTGTCAATAATTTTATCGGGACCAAACTTTTCCAAAAGCCCTTCGGAAACTTTGTAGGAGCCTTTAAACTGGGCCACCTCTTCCCCCATCAGGACAACATTGGGATCTCGTGATATTTCCTCAGATAATGCTTGGTTGAGAGCTTCCCTGTATGTGATTTCAGCCATGATAACAAATGATTTGGTTAGCGGGAGGATTCAAAAAACATCTCACCTGTTGAAGTCTTTTGATCAGGATTATCGGTTTCCCAATAAACATCATCCATAAGTTCAGATACCTCAGGGAATGGACTCGCGATAGCAAATTCCGCAGAAGCCTCCGCTTCATCTTTGGCAGCCTGATCTAGAAGATGGGCTTTTTCATCTGTCAAAACACCTTCGGAAACTAATTGGTCGCGAAACAAATTGATTGGGTCTTTATTTTTTTTGTACTCTTCAATTTCCTCTTTACTCCGGTATGTTTGATCAGGGTCGGCAACCGAATGACCGCGGTATCGGTAAGTAACAATTTCCAACACCGATGGACTGGAGCTTTCCCTTGCAAGAACCAATGCCTCGTTAATCGCAGCCCGAACTTCATAGAGATCATGACCTTGGTGTACCGACCAGTTAATATCAAAAGCCTCTCCCCTTCGTGCAAGGGGTTCTCCGGCGGAGTGCCTAGATTCTGCCGTTCCCATAGAGTAACCATTGTTTTCAATAATATAAACAACGGGCAACTGCCATAAGGATGCTAAGTTTAAGGACTCGTAAAAAGGGCCCTGATTCGTGGCACCATCACCCATAAAACACAAACAGGCACCTTTTGTCTTTCTGTGCTTTAAGGCATAGGCAATACCTAGGCCTAGAGGAGTTTGACCACCCACGATGCCATGACCGCCCCAAAAGTTTTTATCTGGTGCAAAAAAATGCATGGAGCCACCCTTGCCCTTGGAACAACCGGTGCGCTTGCCAAACAATTCTGCCATGCATTCATCCATATCCATACCAACAGCCAAGGCATGTCCATGATCTCGGTAAGCGGTAATCACATGGTCGTCCCCAGACATCACAGAAACCGATCCTACGGCAACCGCTTCCTGCCCAATGTAAAGATGAAGAAAACCACCAATATGTCCTTGCTGATAAGCCCGGAGTGACCTCTCTTCAAACCTGCGTATGCGAAGCATTTGGGAATAGAGACGGACCTTCTCTTCGGCATCTAGTTGAAGGTTAATGGGTAAAGAAGAAAAATCGCCCGTATTTTCAATAGAAGGTGAATCAACCACGGGTTTTTTTTCAGAAACGGGCAAGTCTTTTAAATCGGCGTCGTGGTATATACCTTCCATAAAATATGATAAATTTAGCAACCTTCCTTTATGTAGTGGGCTGGGTTAGCTTCAATCTCTAAATTGAGCAAATTATTGGAACAATCCGCCTTTATGCCCCAAAATCCCTCGTCCCTACGGTCATAGTAAGGCCAAACCAATTGATGATCGGAAGGGGGGATTGCGAGCCTGTTAATTTCTTCTCTTGTGTAAAATTGAAAACTGCCCTCATCGATATCTTTGGGCAGATGATTGATGAAAACCAAAGATTCAAACAAAAACATTAGCCAATGGGAGCTTCCCTCATAAGACTTTTCTGAAACATAGGCAAAGAGTCTCAAGTCATCATCATTTAGCTTAAGCCCGACTTCCTCAAAGGCCTCCCTCTTGGCACACTCAAAGGGAGATTCTCCCCTGCTCATCTCTAGTTTTCCACCCGGAGGACTCCAAGTGCCCAAATTTGGAGGCTTTCTTCTTCTAATCAGTAAGAGACGACCAGAATCGTTCCGAATAAAGAGCAGGCATGATAACTGGAATTGCATGCAGAAAAGACTTGTTTAGCAAGGGTTTGTAATAAAAGGTGTAACCCTATTCAAAAACCATTACATTCCCAATGAAAAAAATTAGAGTGCTGCTCCTTACCCCTTTCTTGGTTCTATTGCCCGGTTTATTGGCAGATGACCTGCAGGTTGATCAAATTATCCAATTAGACGGCAAAATTACAGTAGTTCAGGATTCGGAAAGATGGCTGAAAATAACTGTTCCCTTTGTTATCAATCAACACCCTGATAAGGTTAGGCTTGAGCTCGAGGGCAAAAGGCCAGAAACCATTGAAGAATTATTTAATCCTGACTTCTTGGATAACCTGCAGATTAAGTTATGGATCAGTTTTCTAAATGAGTTTAATCGATCTTTCATTCGCGGAGATAAAAAAGATCCGCACCTTTTCGAGTACTATTCCGCAGAAATAGAATGCATGGTTGTGGAGATAGACCGCAAAACCAAAAAGGCGGAGTTCTTATTTCCTACAGCCGTTGCCAAAATGAATGAAATGGGTAACTATCCAAAATTGACCGGGTATGTTATTGAGTTCACTCGAAAGGGAGAAAGTTTCAAAGTCAAGGACCAGATAGCATTCTTAAATGTCGACCAAGAGGAATATTTGGAAAAATACCGGATGGAAGCAGTGAACAATTCCTCCAAAAATGAAGGCGTATTAATACCTGCTTACCTTATTAATGAAAAGTATCTCGAAGACCTTGGTCCGGTAGTCCGTGAGTAAGTAAAAGGAGCACATTTCTCATGGCAAAGCCAAGTGAGACTATTTTTAATTTGGGCAGCTCGCATGTTTCAGCGGGTACATTTTCATTGAAATCGGAAAAGCTTGCACTCGAAAAATTTCATTTGATTGAACTTCCCGCAACGAGCGGGGGCGAACAGGATTGGCTTAATGCAGTCGAAGTTGCCATCGAAGAAATGGCGAGCCACTCGGGTTTTAAATGTGATGCGAGCTTTATTTTACCAAGCAGTATCGTTCTATCCAAAACATTAAGAGTCCCTAAAGTTGAAAGCGAAAAACAAAGAAAAGTTGTGGCTTTTGAGCTTTCGCAAAAAATGCCCTTTCCCTTAGAATCGCTGCTATGGGATTTTTTAGTCATTGATGATGATGGGATTGAGCAGGAAATACTTAGTTTTGCGATCAAACCAGAAGTTATTGAAAAACTTACCCAATCGATTTTCAGCAGTGGCATTATCCCGCTCAGATTTACCCCGGGCCCGGCCCTTGATTATTGCTCGTTAAAGGAAAGCCTTAAGGGTGAAGATTGCGACAGTTTACTGATAAATTTTGGTGCAAAGACAACAAATCTTACCTTTTTTAGTTCTTCTGGCTACCTTTTAAGAAGCCTAAACTTTGGGGGAGGGCACTTTACAGAATCAATAGCCAATTCGTTCGGTGTTAATCTCGAAAAAGCGGAAGAACTCAAGATGAATTTCACCGATGAAAAAAAGGATTCCGATCCTGTGGATAGTATGATTTCCACCTTACATGCGATTCAAGAAAATTTCTCAAATAAATACATGCAAGAAATTTCACGGTCCATCGTTACCCACAAGAGGCTCAAAAAAGGCAAGACCCCATCCCAATTAATCATTACTGGAAGAACAATCAAGAGCACCCATTTACTCCAAAGTTTAGCCCAATCCCAGATGAAACCAATCAAGTACTTTGATCCATTTACCCAAATCACAGTATCTGATTCAATCAATGAGTCTATCCGCACCATCTTGCCTTTTATAACCAGCGAAAGCATTGGTCTTGCAAATCTTCTCCTATTAGACCCAAAGACAAATACAATTAACCTTATGCCAACTGCCAAATTGAAGCAGTTGGAAAATAAAAAGAAATTACCATGGCTACTTTGCTCCGCATTCGTTTTATCCGTCATTCCCTTGCCTTGGTATTTGGTACTTAAAGGTACCGAAACACAGTTAAACCAAGAGGCGATAAGCTTAAAAAGGCAAACCCAGGAACTGACCGAAAAATTGACACTATCTCAGAAGGAAAATGCCAACCTAGAACTTATCAAGTCGATAAACAAAACCGCCTCCTCTTATATAAATCAACTCGAATCACTTTCAAAAAGAGTTTTTTCGCTGCAGAATTTTCTTAACAGCTTACAGGTAAAACTAGATGCCGAAATTAACCAAAATACTTGGATAGATCGACTTGAGTTCATCCCTTCGGATCGTCTAATTCCGGGGTCTTTCGAAAACGAGGCCGACGATAAAGCATTGCATGTTTTAGCTAGAATCTCAGGAAGATACCTGGTGAAACCAAATGTACAGCTGCATGATTTGCCTGAAGAAAGTCGTAAACTTGCCCTGATTGAGGAAAGCGGTCAAATACAGGAGTCCCTCACCAAAGCAGTTGCGGACATTGGGCAAGTCCTAAGTGTAAGCAAGAAAACATTCTCTATTGAAGGGAGGGGAGATTTATATAATCGCCAGTTCACTCACTTTGAATTTGATTTACGATTGGATTTATTGAAATGAAAAAATACTTATTATTATTTTCAATACCATTCCTGATATTGATATCTTTATTGGTTTTATCTTTCGCTAAAATAAGCGAGCTAGAATCAAAAGAAGTTGATATAATAAATATTAAAAATGATTTAAGTTACGTATCCAATGAATTGGAAATTGAAAAGCTTTTTACTAACGATTTAAATTTGGCAAATGATGAGTTAAAACAATGGATTATTCGTGGGAATACTCAATCAAAGTTTTGGAGTGAATTTATTAACAGAGAGATAAATACAGCTTACAGTCACTCGCCCAAGTCCTCCTCTTCGGTCAATACTGAAGTCAATAAGTTACTTTCCTATTTAAGTCGAACTTTTGACAGCAGAAAAGTTAAATTGGGAACCTCAAAGCCAAGTGAAGCATCCTTTTTAATGCCTAGTGCAGAAAACAAAATAAAATTTGGATATGGATTTTCTGCATACGATGGATTTTGGCCAAGTTTTGACAAAGAAGAAGCGAATACCATTTTAATTCAGGCGAAGATTGTTAAGGAAATTTGTGAATTTCTTCTTGGCTCATTCGATATTGGGGAGACTTTCGCCCTCCTGTCAATCAAGCGGGAGGCTGCTGGTCCTGAAGATAAAAAACACATTGGAGACAGCGTCTATATCAAGCCAAACCAAACCACCTGTCTGCGCGATAGCAAGCTTGTCTCCTCCCATGTTTTTGAAATCTCATTTACTGGTAAAACTAGAAATTGCCGAACCTTCATCAATCAATTACGCGCTCCATACAGTCTTCGGTCTATGCAGGTTACAAGGCAGGAAATAAACGAAGCGGAAAGCCAATCAGGCTTCAGCAAGAGCGCAAATGCGGAAGAGTCTGGCATATTACCCATTATACGTGATATCTCCTCGAAATTCACTCTAGAAATCGAGTATGTATATAAAACTAACTCCACCCTGCATGAGTTAGCTTCACAAGTGCTACCAGTAGATTTAGATGCTGAAAAAGCAGAGGAGATTTTAAACTTATTTAATTAAACATCGTGAGAGTTAAACATTTAGAAAAGTTCTCATTGGTAATAACACTTGTTTTGTTCGTACTATCTTTTTTTATCTTTTCTTCATATTCTGCTAATACTGATACAAAAAACCAGAAAAATGATCTTTTTGATTCTCAAAAAAGATCGGGTGTAGATTATTTTATTTTTGGGAAAGAAATTTCAATCATGCCGGGCGAAACTCTTTCTTATTATAATTCGGAGGGAGAGTTGACGCAATTTTATGAAGTTAAAAATATACTTCTTCCTTCCAGAGAAATGGTTGAAATTGTAACAGATAATGGAAAGTTTACAGGCAGTTCGAGGCAGGAAGTTATTTTTGAGAAAAATTGGCGATCCTTACCCGGAGTTTTTTCGATCAGGCAGGACAAGGAAACCATCCAGATAAAACTTTCTGAAGTAAAGAGTCTACGGGGAAAATTATGGTTGGGAATCGATGCGAACCTTAAATCTCTCAACGATGAAACCTTAACCCTCTCTTTTTATCAAAAAACGATCCATACGCCGGAGGATGGTTATTTGCCCGAGAGACTCAAATGGATTAATCCCAGTGTAGAAGAAAATCAATCGGCTTATGATTTGTTCACTCCGCCCATCATTTACATCCACAATGGCGAATTAACAACTCGCCTTCCTGAAAAAGAGGCAGAAGTGGAAAAAATAGAGCCTTTTGGTATAACTCTTATCGGAGTAACGAAAGCAGAGTACCCGTTAAGGCTAAAGAGCTGGATGGGAAACACACCCTATTTCGAAGACCTTGGTGCGATGGAAGATGGAAATGTAAAAATTGTTCGTAATCGAGTTGAGGTAGGCAAGCCATACAAGAGAGTAAAGGACCGCAAGCCAGGGCAGCAAAGCTTTGTTGCCTGTGATAGCAACGATTCGGAGAAAATCTTTACCGTGGAATATTTTGCGGTGCAGCAGTACAGAAATCCTGAGACCGGCGGATTAAAACCAGTGGGTCGGGCCATGGTCCAGGACCATAGAATGGGAGGCAAACCCTTTGAAATTAATAGCCTCATGAAAGGTGTATTTGCAGGAAATGTTACTTTTAATTTTTTGGCAAGCTTGCCTGGGCTGACCCCGAAGGAGTTTAGCTTCGAAAGCTCACAATCTCTGGCAACATTTGAGTACGGAGGAAGAAAATATGTGGTATCCGATATTGATTTGGAAAACAAGAGTTTACGGGTTACGAAACAAGATCCAAGAATGGTTGAAGATTCCTACCAAACTTTTTCTTTCTGAACCCTAAACCACCATTGAATTCTTTATAGATTGACCCAACGGATTTTCTGTATGGAATTCAAAAAGCTGCGCTAATTTAATTTTAAGAGCCTTTCAAACTGTTTCCAATGTTTCTTGCCAAATATCATCATAACAAGCTATTTCACGGCTTGGTGCACATTTGGCCAATGCTGTATCTGTTTACTTATAAGCCGTTGTTTTCTCAAGGCTTGCCTAAAATTGATCTTCCCACCCAGACAGCTCCGCCATTGCTGCAAGTGCCGGAACGCTCTATCACCGCCTCGGAGATTGGCCCGAACACCAACCTTGTGTTACTTTTAGATCAGATTCGCTCCTTATCCCAGGACGGTCAACTGCAAGAAGCACAAAAAATAGCAACAACCGCCTTGGAAAATTTAAACCAAAGCGAACAAAACGAATTTTACCTGCGCCAAATCAAGTCAGAGGAAACTAAACTCTATTTCAAGCTGGCAAATCGCGCGATGCTCAACCAGCAGTATTCCCAAGCAAGCCAATACATTGAAAGATATCGTGAGAATGTGTCTGAGGAATTGGAGAGCCGAAAAATTCGCCGGGAAATAAAAACAGAACTCGGCCAAAGAAAAGATGTTAGTCTTGTAGGAAGATTGGTGGAAGAGTTGGATCAGGCCAAGAAGGACCTTGCCCAGATTAGGGCTAAATCGGGGCTACCAACGGACGATGCGCAGCCTGATTTAGAGCGCTTAGTTGAGGAAGAAAAGGCACAGATGGAAAGATCATTAATGAGTGCGGAAAACCTTTTACGAAAAGCAAGATTTGACTCAGCACAGGGAAGATATGATGCCGCGAATAACAATTTAGATGAGGCACTTGGCTTATTGACCCCAAGTGCTGGAACGATTGCGATGATCAGCGACCTGTACAAAGCAAAGCAACAAGTCATCTGGTACCGGGTCGGGGAAGCGATGCTCAAAGGCAAGGTTGCGGAGGTACAAGAGCTCACCCTTCGTTACAAAGAGACGGAAGAATCGAGAAGAAAACTGGAAACGAACACCCTGGGAATTTCGGCAGAGATCGATTTCGATGCAGAGATTCGAAAAGCCAATGAAAAAAACAAGGAACAGGCAAAATTTGCAGAAGAAATGCTGGACGAATCCAAGGACCTGATCAAAGAAAAAGAATATGAACAGGCCGAAAAGATTCTTATTAAAATATCCAACTTCTTGGAGCCCAGCACTTTGACGTGGCCCTTGATCCTGGAGGCATCCTTGATCAAAAACAGAATTAATTTAGCGAAGGCGGATGATGCCAGAAAAGATAAAGATTGGGATAAAGCACAAGAGCTTCTCGATGAATTCCGTACAGGCTTTTACTCCGACAGAAACATTCAGGGGGACACCCTAACCTATGGTCGACCAGGCCTCAAGGAAACTGCGGGAGAAGATGCAGTTAAAGAAGAGCTCGGTTTAGCGGAGAAGGAACTTGCGAAAATTCAAAAAGATAAAAGCAATCCCTTTAAGCGTGATATTACCGAGTTTACTCCGGAGTGGAAGCAACAACAAGAACAACTCCGTGAATTACTCATGCGTGCCAAGGTACAATTTATTAATGGAGATCTTACCGGTGCCACAGAAACTTATCGGGTGATCGAAACTCGGTACAGCGACAATTTTGAGGCGAAAGAAATGCTCAAGCGAATCTCGCAAATGCGGCAGCAGGAAAGTTATTTGGGATACATCAAGACGCGGCAGGAAATGCTTGAAGAAATCGAGCGGGAATGGGAGCGACCCAAAGTCTTTGACCGTCAAATCGAGGAAACCAAAGAAGTAGAAGAAGGACCAAGTAATATCGAGGCAAAGCTCAAACTTATTGAAATTCCCGGGGTTGACTTTTTTAACTCACCCCTTTCCGAGGCAATGACGGAGTTGCAGAGGCAGGCACGCCTCTTTGACCTGACCGAGCCTGACCCTGCAAAAAAAGGTCTTAATATCATTCCTCTCATAGGAGAAGAAGAGGAACCGACAGTGAACATTAAGCTCAATGCGATGGCACTAGGCAAAATGATTGAGTTTATTACCGAGATGGTCGGGTGGACTTTTGATGTGCGTTCCGATGCGGTGGTTATCCAAAAAACCGGTGGTACATTCAAGGGCCGACCACTGGAGACGGAGTTTTACCAAATGAACCCCGGTACTGTTCAGCGCTTAACCGGTAGCAGTGGAGGAGGGGCGGCGGATGCCGATCCGTTTGCGCCTGCAGGAGGGGGTGGAGATGCAGGAGGCGACGAGGGCATAAAAATACGGGCTTTTCTGGAAAATACTGGCATACCCTTCATCGATGCCAAGGGTCACAAATTTGCCTTTGATGGGTTTCAAATGATTATTACCCATGAAAGACGCTATTTGGATTTGATTGAACGGATTCTTTCCAAGCTAGATGAAGAATCCAGTAAGCAAGTAGAGATAGAAGCTAAGTTTCTTGAGGTGCAGGAGGGGGCCTTGGATGAAATTAGTTTCGACTGGTCATACTCTTGGGGTAATGCAGACCAACTTTACGAGCAACTCCCAGATGGAAGCAGGATTCCAGCAACTGATGCCTATGGTCGTCAAATGAGAAGCTTCGACAAAGTACTCACAGGGAATACTCGTACTTTGGCAGCAGCCCACTCTCCTACAGGAACCTCCAGAGATACTGTTATCAGCATGCCTGATAATCCAGACGCCAGCATGAATATTCCCAATCCAATACCAAATCTACCGGGCAAAATTAGCATTGGGGCGGGTGTTACTCCTTTAACCAACATCTCTGTATTCAATGGATCTAATCCCCCTACGATTGATGATAATGGAATGATTATAGGTAGTAGCCAGGCAGCTCTCATGATTAGTGCTCTAAAGCGCAAACAAGGAACGGACTTGCTTAGTGCACCCCGGGTTACAGTCATGGATGGACAGTCAGCCACCATTACCGTTGCTCAAGAGTTTATTTATCCCACCGAATACGAGCCTGCTCCTGTGCCATCGATAGGTGGTGGAGGAAATAATAACGATGGGGGTGGTCTCGGAGGAGCCATTCAAATCCAGTCAGCCATACCTCAATTTGAAACTGTCGCACCCTTAGATGAGCAGCCTGGCTTTCGAGAAGTCGGGGTGGTTTTAAACGTTACCCCAACCATTGAGAAATATAACTCCATCAACCTACGATTAACCCCTAAAGTAACTGAGTTTGACGGTTTTATTGAATATGGTGGTAATTCTGCTATGATTGGCACAAGTCAGGTTGGTTCTCCCCCTATGATGATTCAACCATCTGGGATACTGATGCCTATTTTTTCGGTCCGCAAAGTGGACACACAAGTGAGTATTTTTGATGGAGCTACTGTAATCATTGGTGGGTTAACGCGTGAAGAGGTAAAAACCGTGAACGACAAAATCCCCGTACTTGGAAACATTCCATTGATTGGAAAACTTTTCCAGTCGAACGCGGAGAGCTACCAAAAGAGAAACCTGCTTATTTTTGTCAGTGCTAGCATTGTTTCCAAGGGTGGATCACCTGTCCGGGAGGTCATTCAAAACATAAGTCCGCAGTCAATCTTCAAGGATCCGGTAATCATGACTCCGACCGGCACAATTCGCAGAACCTTTAAGGACGATGGCAGGGAAGACCAGTAACCCATATTAAGAAAATACAAAAAAGCAATAATTATATAATAAATTGCTAAAATTCATTCTATTTGTTATTTTTAAAGATGCCTTTGAAATCCACGAAAATGCAAAAGCGTTTTCCTAATCCCAAGCTTTTCCAGCAAGGTCTTGCTTGGTGCATTTTTGTTTCTGGAGTGCTCTATTTTTTATATAAGCAAACGGACCAAAGGTTGATAGAGCACCCCAGCTCAACAACAGGCTCTTTTTCAAGCACCAGAGGTATCGATCAAGGCAACCAAAAAGAAACATCGGGGCTGAATAAGGCGTCACTCCCGGTTCCCGAAAAATTAAATTACAACCGCCCAGTCTCGGCGAGCCCTTCGGAAAAGGAAATATGGTGCGAAGTAAAGGATTACCAGGATCTTTCGCACGATCCGATTTTCCCAAAATTTTCCCAATGGCTGGAAGACTTTAACTCCCTTAATTGTCCCACGATTGAGAATTGTCAGGACCATGATCCAAGAATGTTGGCTCTCTTTATCAGTGAAGGGAAATCTCTCGCACGGACGCGCGCGAACTTGTTCAAAAAAATCATTCGTGCAGATCCGAAAAGAGCTCTTCAACTGGCCATCCCCGAAGAAATTATGGTTTCACTACCCAAAGAAATTTCCTCTTACTTGGAAAAATGGGAAAGTGGATTAGTTGATTTACATTGTATTCACCACTGCTTTGATTCCACCCTTTCAGGCGGTGGAAGAATTATGAGGTATGCCCAATTTAATGATGGTAGACAATTGCGTGCATGGACCTACGGAAAACACAAAAGGTTAACCACCACTAAGGGAATTGCTTTATGGGGTGTTTCTATGGGCGAGGATTTTGCGGCATCAGATATTTCATACAGAATTAAAGAAAATGCTTCTGGATCAGGAAAACTCTGGTTTGCCGGAGGAGATGTTGCTTTTAAATCGTCTTCAGAAAAAGAATTTATTATTCAAAATTTAAAACCTTCCATTCGTAGAGTGGGAGGAGTCATGCGGGTAAAATATCCTATCGTGTTAGCATCCGGGATGACCTTGGATCGGATTCTCGATCAAAAATACGAAATTAATGCAACCCTTGCTACTTTTGATGAAGCTCTTGCTGCAGCTATCGAAAAAAATGGCAGTTTGCTAAGAATCGATAATCAACAAGAAAATGAACTGGTTATGAAGCATCTCCTCAAGGCCTTTGAAGAGGAAAAACTTATCAAAGGTCTTGATGAATTCAATCAAACCAAAACCTACATTTGGATTGGAGCCACGGACAATGAGGAACAAAACGGTACCCGACGGGATACTGAAAATAATGTAACTGTTGAGGATGTGGACATCAATGCATCCGAAGGAAATTGGCGATGGATCAATGGAATTGATGAGGATATTTCCTATTCAAATTGGAAATGGGGAGCACCTCCAGAAAATAATGATACCGAGGATTTTGCTGCGATGGATTGGAATACCAGTGGTGCAACCTGGGTGGATATCAATGAAACTGCCCGCCTGCCTTTCATCATAGAAAAGAATTTTGAAATAAGTGAGCAGGAAACGGACCTTCGTGGAGTGCGTAAAGTGTTAGTTATTCCAGCGAGGTTTGTTGATGAAACCGCGATATACCAATCAGCTTGGGATGGCTCCAATAATCCTCTCACCAACGAACTGGGTGAAAATATTCTGGATGAATTACAGCTGGACTCCTACGAGCCAATCAGCCGTGAAACTATAGATCAGGCAATGAATGAGGTGAGTGAATTTTTCTTCCGCAATACAGACGGTCAGTTAGAACTCGTGCCTGTGGTCAGCCCTACGGTCACTTTGCCTCTTTTTAGGTATTTAGCCAATTTTACATTGGCAGGCTCAAGCCCCTACGACTCAGAGGGAAACTTTACTGGTCCGGAAGAAATTATGGAGGGAGACGGAGACCCTACATTTGGCGGTATTGAGAAAATAGCAACACGTACAGTTTTGGCAATCGACCCGGATCAAACCCCTGACGCTATGGATTTGTGGGCCCTGCGAAAAGCGGCGGATCTCGGACCAGAATGGAACTACTGGACCGATGATAGTGCATTCAAGGGTGTTGCTTCTATTGATATTGCAATGCCTTCTGTTTTTGCAAACATACCTTTTCCTAAGCCTCCCAATGTCCAAATTATTGGAGGGGAGAAATTGCTGGATAATAACTCCACTCACCCAAGATTTGTGCCGGCTACTGTTGAAGCTGTCATAACTGCCGCCGGAATCATAGAAGATTTTAAAATTATCGAACCTGGAGCTTATTACGATGAACACCAGGACATCTCTTTGGTCATTGATGGAGTAGATTATTCGGACGATGTAACCATAAACATTGAACCGTTACTGGTTTCCTATGTTGTTTTATCAAACTTTTCGGGCGGTGCTCCCGGGGTTGGTTTTATGGGCGCACCGGGTGCACATGTTATGATTACCCAGGGTAGCGTAAGTTCTAGCACAATTACCCATGAAATTGGTCATAACTTCGGGCTTTTTCATGCAGAAAGGTATAGCACAAAAAGCGAGCTCATCTTAAGCGATGAAGCAGATCAAATTGAATATGGAAACCCGTATTCGGTTATGGGGGAGGGTGCGATTAGAGACAGTTCGGGCAATCCGGCCGGTGATCTCACAATAATTGCGAAAGTGGCCCTTAACAATAGAATGTCTGCTGGCTATTCCGTAGGAACTGCTGAAAGTGTGGATGTCCTTGATATCGATGAATTATCCATTCTTGAGGAAGCAACCAGGGGGTTCATGGAATCAAAAGCAGAAACGAACAATACCATACGAATCTATCGTAGCAACTATGGGGTTCCTCCATTGCGGCTAAAAGAAGGCACATTTTCTGTAGAATTGCCTCAAGAAACAAGCAATCAACTTAAAGGATTGATGGGCTCTCCTTACGAACTTCAAATTTCAGGTACGGGGCAAGAAGCCAATGGTACGCTTGTATATGATGGGGTGAGAGAGGTCTGGGAGTTAATCATTTCCAACTCAGGACGAGGCTTTGTGGAAGAGCCGAGTATTCGAGTTTTGGGTGATGACAATACCTCGCTTCTCATACTTGACCCTTCATGGATTAAAGAAAATCTTGGGTTTGATCATGTTCAGACTGCTACGCTAATTGACCAGAAAAAAAATTGGCTCAGGGGAATCAGGGTTAAGGGAAATGGACAGTTTAGACCAGCTGGCAATATTGAAACTGGGCTACTAGAAGATCTTACCGATTATTTTCTTTCCTACCGCACCGATATAGCAACCAATGGATTAACCCTCAATATAACTAACAGTGACGATGTCGGAGCTTTTGAGGCCTTCTTATTGGACGCCACCCCACAAACACCCAGAGCGTTTTTAGATGGAGAGGGTGCCCTGCTTCTTGGAAAAACTTATTCTGATTACGATGCCGATGTCCACTTTACTCCCATTCGCACAGGAGGCAATGAGCCTATGCCTTTTATCGAGGTGGTGGTGCATGCGGGCTCAGTTTCAAGGGGGCAGGCAGCAGTCCCCAATTATGAATTAATTGCCAGTAATACACTTCCTGCCATGGGCGAGTATGTCAAAATTACCGCAAATGTAGATGGTAATGTCTCAGACTATGCTTATTCTTGGTATGTTAATGAACAACCATTAACGGCATCGAAATTTTTAAACCATCCTTCCATATTTATAAATTTTAACAAGACTGGGCATCAAATTGTTCGTGTTCAGGTTTCAGATATGCGAGGTGGGTTGGGATCGCGAAATCTTGTTATCTCCGTTGGAAATAAGGACATCACGAACCAGTCCATAGTGTCCGGTTCAGTTCGTTCGAGGCAAAACCCTGTTCAGGGTGCCCGGGTAGTTCTGGAAAAGTCCCCTGTTATTGAACACAACCTGTCTTTGGCAGGAGATGTGTATTACAGTTTTTTCCCAAGTGGGGACAATGAGCCCGGCCAATTTCTAATTGATGGAGAGATTGCTCCCGAATTACATTTTTACAGAGGGGAAATTCATCGTTTCTTATTTGATTCCTCCCTCGAGGGAGTGGATATGTCTTTTCTGGAAGGAAGGGAGAATGCTCCGCCTAAAATTATTTTAGATATGCTCTCGGATGCTCGTAGCGACCTTGAAAAAGG